>CAYVGI010000003.1:18524-84255 GCA_964451095.1 uncultured Anaerolineaceae bacterium | reverse complement strand
GCCGTAGATGTGCCCGTGGTTCGTCATGATGTTGGCACGGGGGCTGTCGCCGTAGTCCATAATGATGGTGGTGCGGGTGGGGGCGAGGTCTGCGGCGACGGGGTGCTTAAGTGTTTTGGCATACACTTGCCCCGGTGTGCCACAAAACGAGCGCACAAGGTCAACGTAGTGGATGCTGTGATAGAGAATTTCCAGGCGGGGCAGCGGCAGCACAAAGGGCCACATCGCCCATGGTGTGTAGATTTGCATCCGTGCCTCAATGTCCCACAGGTCGCCGATGAGTCCCTGGTCAATCATGCTGCGGGCGGCAATGATGTGTGGCATAAAGCGCATTTGGAAGTTGACAGCGGCGGTGAGGTTTTTCTGCTGGCACAGTGCCAATATCTTGCGTGCTTCGGCGAGTGTATCCCCCATTGGCTTTTGAATGAGCACGGCGCGTCTGTCTGGCAGTTGTTCCAGGATTTCCAGGATGTTTTTGCCCGGCACAGCGAGATCAAACACTGCGTCTGCCGGGGCACGCTGAACTGCTTCTGCAACAGAGCCGTACAGCGTCGGCAAGTTGAACGTCGCCTGCATCATCGCTGCCCGCTCCGCGTTGATGTCGTAACCACCGACGACCTGGAAACCAGCGATTTTATAGGCGGGGTAGTGCGCGTCGTGCACGATGCCCCCCAACCCAATGCTGACAATAGGACGCGGGTTTGCCGGAAGTTCTGCCTGGTGCTGGTAGGTGAAATCTGCCATGTGGGGAATGCTCCGTGTGAGTAGGTTGCGGTGGCAACCGGGCTAGCTTGCTAGCCGCAGTCGCCCTCCTCCAGTAAAAAGTCGCCAAATGCCCAGCCAAATGTACCCAAGTAGTCCACGTAGAACCAGTCCCCCTGGCGTTCGATGGCGGTGAGTGTGATGTTGTAGGGCATCCGCCGGATGACCGGGCTGTTTACGGACGGACCCTCGCGCAAGTTCAGGATATTGGTGAGCGTGACCATGCAGTTTTCTAGCGGAACAACACTGCCACTGCTGACCTGCTGTGCGGTTTGGGTCGCAGCGGGGGACGGCTCGCCGCCCGTCAGGATTACCGTGCCGGAGTTGGGCACCTCTGCGCAGGTGTAGGCACCCTCAGGGCGGGTTGCTAGCTCCACGGTGGTGCGCGGCATTCCGGTTGCGTCCCGGTAGAAGAAGCGACCTGTGCCCAGGATGCACACTTCGATTCGGCAGCCAAAGCGCGGCACGGGCACGCCGCCAAATGTCAGCCCGAACACTTCTGAGGCATTTTGTACGCCGATTGCCAGCACCTCCTCATCGCCGATTTCTGCCGTGGGCACGCGGAAGTCGCCGCTGTTAACGATTACACGGAAGAATACATCGCCGTTGGGCACGGCGCAGGCGGGCACATTGCCGAACACAACCGAGCCATCGTCTGGTGCTTGTACGTCAAGCGTCACGGTTTCCAGCGTGTCCTCCCCGCCGTCGCCCTCAATCACAATCTGGATGCCGTCCTCGCCAACGGTGATGGTAAAGCGTCCTGTAGCGCTTAGCCCGCCCGCGTTGGCAACGACGGTGACTTCATCTACGCCGACGAAGCCAGCATTGGGTGTGTAGACGAGCGTTTGCAGCACCAGGTTGACCTGTGTGCGCGGTCCATCCAGGGTGACATCGCCAGTGCCGTTGCCTGTGACGGTTACGGCGGTGTTCGCGGCGATAATGCCACCCTGTGCCAGTGCAGCAGCGTCGTTGGTGACGGCGAGGTTGCCGTTGGGAACAGATAAGTTGACGCGGATGTCTGGTTCAGTCGTCTCTGCGGAAACCCCCGGCACACTCAGGGGGGTATCCTGCGGGGTGAACTGCGGTGGTGGCACGCGCACAACAAGGTTGCCGATGTTAATCGTTACAATGGTCGTTTGGCGCAGCGGGCTGTTGGGGTCGAAGTAACCGAAGACATCTATGCCAGTGAACAGCGGTGCTGGTGTGTAGGTAAACGAACCGTCTGGGCGCAGGTCAAGTGTGCCCGGTCCGTTGTAAAAGTCGAGTGCTGCTTCGGTTGCGCCGTTGTCGTTAGCGAGCACACCGGGGGCGGGCACAACAAGCGTTTGCTCCCGGTTGCCATTGTAAAAGTCTGGCACGAGCACGGAATTTGCCTGGATGTAGACCAGCCCATCAACGGTGTTGCCGCCGAGATCTGTGTAGCGGTAGGTGAATGTGTCTTGCCGGACGAAAGTGCTACCAGCAGTGTACACAAAGCTTCCGTCTGGATTTAGCATAAGCGTGCCGTCGGCAGGGGGTGTTAGCAACGTGACGGTACCTGTTCCCGGGTTCGGCGCGGAAAGTAAACCGTCAGCAGTGCCCACGGTGAGCACATTTTGCCCTGGCGGAATGTTATAGTCGCGGAATTGTAGCAACCCACTTGTTGGGTCTGGCGCGATGCGCAAACTGTACTGAAACGGCACAAAGTCTCGTAGTGTCACGATGACCTGGTATGTGCCTGTTTCCGGCAGCACAAGGGGGTCGTTGGCGCCGATGTCGCGGGGCAGGGCATTGTCGAATACAACTGTACCGCTAGGTGTGACCAACTGCCAGCGCGGTGGGGCGGTTTGGGCGAAAAAGCCCACCAGCACCGCGTCCGATGTAAGGAATGGTTCTGCGTAGAGCACACCTGTGTAAATTGTTTGCCCCATGTTGCCCGTAAACTGGTAGATGTCTTGTGCACCGGCACGTTCCAGCACGCCCGCGCCCGGTCCGGGCACGTCGATGGCGATGCTATCGCCAATGTTGATGTTAAACACCTGCGGCGGCGGCACCGTGGAGACGAGAAAGACATTGTTGCCTGTAAACGGTAGGTCGTTGCGGGTCGTGATGCGGTAGGTGCCTGTTTCCGGTAGGGTGACGAAGCCGGGGGAGTAGCCGTTTTCTAGCAAAAAGCCGTCTGCGTCACGCGGCGTCGGGGCGTCGGTCAGGTCGAACATGGGTTGGTCGAAAAGCACGGCACCAGCAGGCGATGTGAGGCTCCAGCGCACTGTGGTGCGGTAGTTGGTATCACCGCCCAAAAACGCGACGTTGAAGTGGAGTACCTGACCAGCATTGCCGCTAAAGTCGTAGGTCAAGATGGCGCCGGGTGTGAGGTGAACGCCCACAACGGGGATATCCAACTCGAATTGATTGGAGAGGTCTGTCGTGGGCTGCACCTGCCACAGGCGAAACTGATACACACCCGCGAAGGTGGTGCCGCCGCCGCCAACTGTGATGCGGTAGGTGCCGCTCTCGGTTAGCTCGAAGCGACCGGGCACGATACCCTGTAATGTGCGCAGTGTATCATCGAACAGTACCACGCCCGACGGTGACGTGACCTGCCAGCGCACGAAAATGCCCGTGCCATCGTAGAAGTTCGGTTCTACGTAGACGGCGTTACCCGCCGTGCCAGCGAACTCGTACACATCGACATCGCCCACAACATCCAGCCGCCCGGCGCCAGGTCCGGGAATGTCTTCGGAGATGTAATCGTCGATGGAGATGGTGAACGTCTCGGTTGTTTGGGCGTGGGCAACACCCAGCCCCAGCAGCAGACAGATGCTAACAAGCAGTGTGCTCACTCGGCGTAGATGACCTTGCGAGCACTGCGCACGCCCGGCAGCGTTTATGTGGGTTGTGACCATGGCACGTCCTAAACTATTCGCAGGGCAATCATAGCAGTCTCGCTGGCGTGCGGGTATATGCAGGGCAGTGTCATCACTGTGATACGGAAAACAGACATATCCCGTAAAGATACCTGGTATCAATTGGGTGGTGCATTTAATTTTTCGATAAAATGAGCCTAATCCGATGCCGCTAACATATTAACCCAACACCTAAAAGACCTGCTTTCGCATTCTCACATCCAACAACTGCTACCGGAGCATCGTTAACATGCAAACCTATTTAGAGAAAGATTCGCAGCAGGAATTGCAAAGCATTGTACTATGGATGCTCGCAGGGCTTGCCGCGCTTGTGTTCGTATTTATCTTACTTACCGCTGGTGACAACGTAGGAGCACAGTTCGCGGTGTTCCGCACACGGTTCCTGGGCATATTCATTGAGGCAGTACCATTCTTGCTGCTGGGCAGCGCTGTTTCTGGGCTCATTAGCGCATTCGTCACGGCAGATAACATCGCGTCGCTCATTCCGCGTAACCGCTACGTAGCAACCACGATGGGGTCGCTGCTGGGGTTTGCCTTCCCGGTTTGTGAGTGTGGTGTGGTGCCCGTGGCACGCCGCCTGGTGAATAAGGGCATGCCCGCGTCGATGGCGATTTCCTTCCTGCTTGCCGCGCCCTTCATGAACCCGGTGGTGTTTGCTAGCACTTACGCAGCGTTTGGGTTCGGCGAGGTGTTCATCCTGCGTTTTGTGGTTACTCTGGTGGTTGCCATCACCGTGGGGCTGTTGTTTGCCGCGTTTGCCCGCACAGAGCAGATCATCCTGCCGCAGCATAACCCGACGGTGCAGGGGGCATCAGTGGATTACGACCTGAATGTGAACACGTCCGGGTCTGGCATCAGTGTTCAGCGGGTAGGGATTGCGCAAAAGCTGCGCAATGCAATGCACAGCGGCATCGAGGACTTCTTCGATATGGCACGCTACTTGATTATCGGCTGTACGCTTGCCGCAGCGATGCAAACGGTGGTTCCGCAGGACGCACTGCAAGCACTGGGCAGCAATGCAGTGTCTTCTGTGCTGACGATGCAGGCAACGGCGTTCATCCTGAGCGTGTGCTCTACCGTCGATTCGTTCCTGGCGCTGGCGTTCGTGGGGACGTTCTCGCTGGGCAGTATCGTGGCGTTCCTGTCCTTTGGTCCCATGGTGGACATCAAGAGCACGATGATGTTCTTGGGCGTGTTCCAAAAGCGCACCGTAGCACTGCTCATTTTGCTGCCATTTGCGATGACGTTCATCGCAGGCGTGCTGATTAACCTGTTTTTGTAGATGACATCAACCGGACGCTAATTGCGAGCGAAGGAGAGAACTTAAACCGATGGCACACGTACACACACATGACCACGATCATCATCACCACGACCACGATGAGGTCGACATCAAGGAATGGCTGAAGGCGGTCATCATGCTGGGGCTGGGTGGCTACTTCTTCTACAACATCTTCAGCGGCAACGTGACGAACTACATCAACGCGCGGTTTATCTGGCTGTCCTACACGGCAGGTATCTTCTTTATCGTCTATGGTCTGTACATTAGCTACACACTGATTATGGCGCAGCGCGGGCAACCTGTGGAACACGACCACGATCATGACCATGACCACGACCATGCAAACTGGGGTATTTTGGCGGTGGTATCATTCCCGCTGCTAATTGGCGTGCTTGCTGCGTCCAATCCGCTGGGCATAGATGCGGTGAACAACGGCGTGAGCCTGAACGCAATCGGCGGCGAGGGCGGCATGACGTTATCGTCGGATAATGCTGCGGAGTGGCACGTTCTGGACTGGCTGCGGGCGTTCGATGCCAGCGATGACCTGACCACATTTACGGGGCAGCAGGCAACCGTGACAGGTTTCATCTACCGTGAACCGGACTATGGTGAGAACACCGCTATGGTGACGCGCTTTGCAGTCAATTGCTGTGTGGCGGACGCAACGGCAATCGGTTTGCCTGTGCGCGGCGAGGGCATTGCTGACTTAGAACCGGGGACGTGGATTGCCGTAACGGGGGCGTTCTCCATAGGAGACTTCCGTGGCGGTGAGTATCCTATCCTAACGCCGGAGCAGATTGACCTCATTGAGCCGCCCGACCCGCCTTACATCTATCCGTAGGACACAGGCGTAGCTAAACGATAGGTTTGGGATAGTCACTTGCTGTCCTAAACCGACTTTTGGTTCGCTTTTTTCTCTGCTGGTAGTAGGGGGGGAGTTGACCGTTTTGCAGACAAGTACCCCCAACAGGATTCGAACCTGTGCCTTCGGCTCCGGAGGCCGACGCTCTATCCCCTGAGCTATGGGGGCTTACTTGTCGCTCATCATAGCTGTATTTGCGGCAGCGCACAACCCCATCTCTCCCAGCAAGGTTGAATTTGCTATAATGTGCGAATGGCATAATTAGCTCGTGATTTGGGATATGATGCGCATTCAAGCACTGATGGTAATGGGGTTGGTGATATTTCTTGCGGCATGTGGCTCCATCTCCGGTCGCAACCAGATAGAAACACTCGCTGCTGAGAATCGCAGTCACGTCACCGAGGCGGTGCAAATCCGGGGCATGATTAGTGCGCAGCAAACCGAGGTGCTGACAACCGCTGTTGCTGCTGAGACGTTCGTCGCAAGGGAAAATGCCGTCAACGCGGTGATATTGGAGACTGTACGGGCGGGCATCCCGCCGACAGTTGGCGTTTCCGCACGGATTGACCGCTCTGTGGGCGAGGGGGGGGCGACGCCCGACCCAAGCCTGTTCAGCGGGAGCGAAGGCGGTGTCGTTGCGGAGACGTACGTCACGACGGCGGTGCGCGACAGTGACGGCTGTGGCGTGGATAACCTCACACAGTTCCCGTCAGATACAACCCGTATGTTCGCCGTGCAGCGATACCAGACGATTTCTGCCAACACACTGGTGAGTGTAACGTTCACGTTCGGCGGTGCGACTGCCCTGGAAGACAATCTTGTGGTGACGACAGACGAGACGGATTTCTGTGTGTGGTTCTTCCTTGAACCGTATTCGCAGGGTAGTTGGTCTGCGCAGTTTTACGCCAATGGCAACCCCGCCGGGCAGCAGGTGACGTTCAACGTCGGTGGTTAATCGTCGGTTGGTTTGCCCATTGTTATGGATTACAATGCGCCGTCGTTTTCTAGCGAATGGAAGCAGACTTTGAAACGCGGCGGATCACTCTTGCTGGTCGTACTGTGCTTGCTTGTCGGCGCACACATCAACCGGAGCATTGCCCAAACGGTGGAGGAAACAGCCACCCCACTATTTAACGTGGTTGTTGCGCCGGATGTGGTGCTGCGCGGCGGACCGGGCGTAGAGTTCCCGGTGGTGGGCAGCCTGCAAATGGGTGATTTTTTGTTCCCGGTTAACCGTGATGAGACGGGCGATTGGATCCTGGTCACTTATTTTCGCGGGACATTCGGTTGGATCCGCCGCGACCTGGGTTTTTGGGTGGAAGACCTGGACGAACTGCCCGTAATTCCGCTGAATGCGCTTACACCGACAATCCCGCCGGGCGGTGAGACTGCCACGCCGTTCTTCCCTACGCCTACGCCTACGGGCAACTGGGTGGATAGTGTTTCCAACGTCGCCTATGTGCGTGCCGGACCGGGCTTAGGCTATGTGCGGTTGGGGCAGCTATTTAACGGGGACACTGTTGTGCCGGTGGCGCGGAACGAGGATACGACCTGGGTAATGATCCGCTGGACGCCACCTATTGTTCTTGGCGGTTTCCCGCGTGAGGACGAGTTCGCGTGGGTGGCGTCTAATTTGGTGGACTGGACGGTTGAGCTTGACGAGCTGCCTGTGGTCGATATGAACAACCTGACGCCGACAGCGACGTTCACCAGCACGAATACGCCCACAGCGACGCCAACGCCAACCCATACACCAACGCCCACAAACACCTCAACGCCGACGGCAACCAACACTGTGACCGCAAGCGCCACGTTTACGCCAACGCCTACCCAAACGCCGTCCGTGACGCCAACGGCAACCAATACCGCAACTGCCACACTGACGCGCACACCGCGCCCATCAGCGACAGCGACCACGACACCGCTGCCGACGGAGACAGCGACAAACACCACTGCTCCGACGGACACGGCGACGATGACGGATATTCCGACGGAGACGGCAACAGCGTCTCAGACGGCTAGCCCAACATCAACCGTGACGGAGACGGCAACAGCGTCTCAAACGGCTAGCCCAACATCGACTATGACTGATACTGCCACTGTCACGGCGAGCCAGACGAATACGCCGGAGCCGACGGCAACGGATACCAACACGCCGACTGCCAGCGCGACACTGACTCACACACCGGAGCCAACGGCAACGGGCACAGCGAGTGCAACGAGCACGAGCACGAGTACCAATACCGCCACGGCGAGTAGGACGAATACGCCGGAGCCAACGGCAACGGACACGGCGAGTGCAACGAATACGAGCACCCACACCGCCACGGCGAGCCGGACAAATACGCCGGAGCCGACGGCGACGGACACACCCACGCCAACGTCAACGCAGACAGATACCAGCACGCCCACGCTGACAGCGACGGAAACATCCACGCAGGTGCCAACTGAAACCAGCAGCGCCACGCCCACCCCGACTTCCACGCCCACCCCCACCGACGCTGAAACGGCAGTGGTGGCGCAGGCGATGCTCGCCACACAAACCGGGGAACCCACTGCAACGCGCACATTAGCCCCCCGTGATGCCTCCGGAGTGCTGCCAACTGCGTTACCTCCCACCAGCACACCCGTAACGCAAGTGGCGCAGGTGCCCTCCCCAGGCGGCGGCGACAGCGGCGGTGCCGCCATTGCAACGGTGCCGGATGTGACGCCGGGACTGCCCATTGAGTTGATTGTGGGGGGCGGTGTGCTGGCGCTGGTGCTGGGCTATGCCGGGTTGTTCTTGCGTGGAACGCTTGTTGCAGACCGTTACGCGGGCGGCTTTGTGGTAGACAAGTGCCCGGTGTGTGAGGTCGGTAATCTATCTGTGGATGCGCGTACCAACCGCATCCTGGGGATCCCGCGCACGCGGCGCACGGTGCGGTGTGATAACTGCCGTTCTGTGCTGCGTGAGGTCGGGTTACGGCGCTGGCGTTACGCCATTGATCGCCTGGAGAACAGCGAGCTGTACACGCGCTACAACGGGCGTGTCATCGACGACAACGCCTTGCAGCGCCTGTCTGGTCGGGGAGATGGCGGGCAACCGCCGCAGTTCGTGGATGACGAGGGTGGGCGTTAGGCGATGGCGTTAATTGAGTGTGTGCCGAACTTCAGCGAAGGGCGCGACGAGAAAACGATTGGCGCGATTGTCGCTGCGATCCGTGCAGCGGATGTGCACCTGCTGGATGTGAGCAGCGATGTTGACCACAATCGCACCGTTGTGACGTTTGCCGGGGAGCCTGACGCTGTGCTTGCTGGCGCGTATAACGGCATCAAAGCTGCCGCTGCAAACATTGACCTCACGAAGCACGCCGGGGTGCATCCGCGCATCGGCGCGGCGGATGTGGTGCCGCTTATCCCGCTCAGAGGCATTTCGCTGGCGGAGTGCGCTGCACTCGCCCGCGAGTTGGGGCAGCGCGTGGGCGCGGAACTCAATTTGCCTGTGTTCTTGTACGAAGCGGCAGCACTGCAAGCCGGACGCACCAACCTGGCGGACATCCGGCGGGGCGGCTACGAGAAATTGCAGGCGCGGATGGATACTGACCCTAACATGAAACCTGACTACGGGGCGGCGCAGCTAGGCAAGGCAGGTGCCGTGGTCATCGGGGCGCGGGAACCCTTGATCGCGTATAACGCCTACCTGAACACCGACAACGTGCAGATTGCCAAGCGTATCGCGTCCGCAGTAAGGGCGTCCAGTGGCGGGTTACCGCACCTGAAGGCGTTGGGTTTGCTGGTGAATGGACGGGCACAGGTATCCATGAATGTCGTGGACTATCGCCAGACGTCGCTGTTCGACGTGATGCAGGCGGTGGATGCACAAGCGGCGGAACATGGCGTGCAGGTGACCGAGACCGAGTTGATCGGGCTTGTTCCGCAGGCAGCATTGCTAGACGCCGCGCTGGCGTACCTGCGGCTACCGTTACACACCCGCGCCCAGATTTTGGAGCAGCGTGTGGGCGCGGCAACAAATGACTACCGTGAGATACCCTTCGAGTGATGATGAACCGCATTGTCTTTTTTGCTATGATGCTGGTCAGTTTGGTGGCGTGTGCGCCAGAGTCAACGCCGTTTGCGGCGACGATAGCGCCACCGCAGGCAGTGAACGTGGTTCCTACGCTCACACCGTCCAGCACGCCGACGATTACGAACACACCGACGGACACGGCAACGCCGACCCGCACCGCCACGGTTACGCCATCGCTGACGCCGACGGACACCTTAACCCCGACGCCGTCCGAGACGCTAACGCCGTCGCTAACACCCACGGATACCCTAACGCCCACGCCCTCGGAAACACCCACCAATATCTTCACGGCAACGCCGGGCGGCGACCCGAATGACACGCCGCCGCCATCCTGGACGCCGCCACCAGCAAGCGATAGCGCCATTAGCGGTTACTCTCGTCTACGGCGTCCCATCTCAGAGAATGGCGTGAACTTTGCTGACCGCACCTACCCCTACGGCAGCACCAGCGGTGGGCGCTACCGCACGCACCTGGGCATAGACATGCCCAACCCGGAGGGCACGCCGGTGCTTGCCGCAGCAGATGGCACCGTCTACTACGCAGGGGACGACCAGACCGCGATTTTCGGTCCGCAGCCCAACTACTACGGCAACTTGGTTGTGATACAGCACGGGTTTACCTCACCTGCTGGGGAACTGGTGTACACATTGTATGGGCACATGGCGCGGGTGGATGTGGCGACTGGCGATTCCGTTAGCGCTGGTGATCGGCTGGGCGTCGTCGGCTCTGAGGGCGTGGCGATCGGACCGCACCTTCACTTTGAGGTGCGCGTGGGCAGCCAACCGGAGCGTTACACCACAACACGCAACCCCGAACTGTGGATATTCCCGTTCTCTGGGTTTGGCACGCTCGCCGGGCGTGTGACGGATAGCTCTGGCATGGTGCTGCGCGATGTCACGATTCAGATCGAAAGCGCAACTGGGCAGCGCATCACACCACGCTACGCCTATTCCTATACGGATGACACTGTGAACGCGGATACCGACTTGCAGGAAAACTTCACCATGGGCGACCTGCCCGCCAACTACTACGATGTGACCATCCGTGCGAACGGGCGGCGGGTGTTCCAGCAGATTGTGTACGTGTACCCGAACCGCACGACATGGCTGGACATTGAGGTGAGTGATTAGCCGGGGGCACGGCACACTACCCCCGGCGGATGCTGCCTAGTCGAACACTTTGTAGCGCAGGGTGATCCGGTTATCGTCAATATCCTGCACGCGGGCGATGGCACGCTCGCCGTCGCTGCCGAGGATAGCAATGATGTCTTCTTCGTCCGGCTCTACGGAGTCCTGGTTGGCGCTGCTGCTGTTCACCTGGTCTTCTTGCACGTTGCCGAACGATGTCCCGGAGAGGATGCCGACGCGTGTGCCATCCTCACCTTCGATGTCCGGGTCGTCCCAGCGGATGGCGAAGCCGTCTTCAAATTCCAGTTCCTGGTCATCATTGAGCGTGATCGTGCCCTCGTCGCTAAGCCCCTGCACGCTGTAGCTGAAGTTGAAGGTACGGTTGTTGTTCTCGCCGTCTCCCTCTGCGACCGTGTTGTTCAAATCGGCAACGATGATGGCGGAGTAGCTACCCTCGTCGTTGATGGTGCCGCTCAGGTTCACAGTCGTGCTTTGCCCCGCGCCCAACCCGGTGAGGTTTGCCGACAGGAACAGGTCATCTGGCGGCAGCGTGACCGCGACGGAGAAGTTGCTGGCGTCTGTGTTGCCCTGGTTGCCCACTGTCACGCTGATGGTGAACTGCTGCCCGATGCGTATCGGGTTCGGGTCAACGGATGCTGCCTGGATCACGATGTCTGGCTCTTGTGCCTCCACGATGATGGGCTGTGTGGGCTGTGGTGGTGGAATGGGCGTGGGTGGTGAATCGGCGACTGGCACCGTGTTCAAATCGCCGATAATCTCGTTGAGGTTGGAAAGGTTTGCAATCCACCCGTCACGCCCACGGAAGTCAATAACGAGCCAGCTAAAGTCGCTGTTTGCGCCCACGACCTCCAATTGATCGCCCTGGTTTAGCTGCCCAATCACATCGAAGTTCGTTGAGGGTCCGCTGCGCACATTTTGAATGCTGCTCGTCACTGTGACGAACACACCGTCTGGCAGGGGTGTTGCAATCGTCTGGGGGCTGTCTAGCACACCAACTGGGGCAGTCAACTCAATACGAGCGTCACCTGCAAAGCGGGCGACCACATCCGGTGCACCGAATTCGTTTAGTTGGGTGACAAAAACGTTGTTGCTTGTCTCGCCGGGGTTGAGTGTTGCGGGGGAAAGTGTGCCCTGCACCCCTGTTACACCCTCTAACGTCAGCAGGTTAGCGCGGAGTTCACCCGGCAGGCTGATGGCGGCAGCAAGCAGCAGCACGGCATCGGCGCTGGCGGCAGCGACCTCATTGGGGACTTCTGCAAAGGTGCGAGCATAGCTGCTGATGAAGTTGCTGCTCACCGCGTCCGTTGCGCCCGGTGACCATGTGGTGGCGCTGAGGGTGCTGAAGAACACCTCTGGTGGGAAGCTGCCCCGAAAAGCGGCAGAGCTTGCTTGCGGGTGGGCGAACTGCCCGGCATACCCGGTAGAGCGAAGCTGAATGTAGAACTCACCAGCACGTTGGGGGTCGCCATAGGTGATGATCGCTGGCGGATTGTTCGCGGCGACCTCTGCTGCTGCGCTTTGGATGAGTTCCGGTGTGTTTGCCACAATGGGTGCCCCAGCCGCGCCGCCTGCTTCCTGGTAGGCGCTAGTGAAACCGAGCACGCTAACGGTCGCATCCACGTCTAGCTGATAAACACTGACTGTTGTGATGCCAAGGTCACTAACGAGGTAGTTTGCCAGTGCCCGCTCCGTGAAGAAGCGTGACGCCCGCACACGGAACATTAGGTCGGTTGTATCCTCGACAATGAGGCTGTCCTCTGTCGCTGGTGTGAGCACGGGCAGGTTTAGGGTTGCCAGGGAGGGCAGCAGGGCGGATGCCTGCTCTGAGGTTTGCGGTCCGACAACGGCAATGACGTTCGCCTGCGCGATTTGCTCGACGGCAGCAGGAATGTCCTCCGGGGTGGTAACGGGTGCGAAGACCGGCTCCAGCCGGAAGACGGTACCGTCTGCGCCCTGTACGCCGCCTGCCTGGTTCAACTGGCGTATGATGAGCCGTGCGCCGCGCCCAAGCTGACTGTTCGCCTCCGCAAGAACCCCGACGCGGAAGGTGGGCTGCTGTGCCTGTGCCACGGACAAGGCGAGCAAGGACAGTATGAGTAAGAAGGGGATTGCGGTGATAAGTTTAGATAGTTGTAGACGATGAGGTGTCATACTTTTACGGGTTCCTTTCTGTGTTATAATAAGCCCCGTAGGATTAAGAAGATTTTGGTGTAACTATATCACACAATTTGATTAGCCCTCACCGCCTTCATTAAACCACCTTCCAAACGATGTTTAAATGTGTCTGTTGTACCAGTTCGCACGAGGACGCTGGTCAGCAGATTTGTTGTATCTTGGCGATTCTCGCCATTTTGTTCGCAAGTGCCGTCATAGCGACGGCAACAGTTCGTGCAAGGAAAGCAATCATGACGGAAAACGACAAAGCATATCTAACCCCCGAGGGACGCGAGGCGATTGAGCGTGAGCTTGACGACCTCATCAACATTCAGCGTCCAGAACTCGCGCAAAAGCTAAAAGAAGCGGTCGCACAGGGTGACCTTAAAGAAAATGCAGACTATCACGACGCCAAGGAGCGCCAGGGCTTTATTGAGGGGCGCATCGCGGAGTTAGAAGCGACACTGCGGCGTGCGGTCATCATCGAGAAAGCGACTGCGGATGGTGTCGTGCAGATCGGCAACACGGTCACAATTCGTGAAGTGGGGGAAGATGACGACGAGACGTACATGATTGTCGGCTCTGCAGAGGCAAACGCGGCAGAGGGTAAAATCTCCAACGCTAGCCCGATTGGACGGGCGCTGCTGGGCAAAAAGAAGGGCGATAAGATCAAGGTGGAAACGCCCGGCGGCACCATGGAGTTCAAAATCCGCAAAATCCAGTAGCCCGCCAGCAAAATCGACTGCTGAAAACAAGGAACCCCGGTAAACGCCGGGGTTCGTTTTGTTGTGCTATCGGTTCGGGTTCACAGGGGTAAAGTCCCCTGCGCCGCCAAACGGGTCGTCCTCTGGCGGGCGGTCGCCACTCCCAGACGCGGGCGGTGGTGGCGGCGCGAAGGGGTCGTTGCCGCCGGGTCTGCCCATGGGGGGCAGTGGCTGTGCGTTGCCCTGCCCCTGCCCAAACCCTGAAAGGGCATCGGGGTTGAGGGGGGGCGGTGCCAGCGGCTGCTGGGGTTGTGACGGCTGCTGCGGCTGTGCAGGCGGCGGCGGTGCAGCGGGCATATCTAGCATTTGTGGCATGGCGGGTGCGGTTGCGCCGCCCGGTGCCGTGGCACTGCTGCCGCTCTTCGCCCAGGCGATAATTTGCACGGTGCTGTCTATGATGACGCTCTTCGGTATGGGGGCGCTCTCGTCGTAGTTCACATCGCGCACGATTGCTTCGACGTAGATGCCTTCTGTCTCCAGGATTGCCTTGTTGCCCGTTTCCATCAGGATAACCTCTCCCTTTGGTTCCAGTCGGGAGCGGATGGTCGGGTCATTAAATGCATACTCCGAGGCGAAGATGGCAGTAGGGGTGTTGGCAAACTCGTCCTTGTCGAACATCCACACCTCTAGCGCGGTTACGCCGTCACCGTCAATCTTCTCGGAGATGGTTGCGCCTGCCTCACCGTAGTAGGTTTTGTCCTCGGTTTCGATGTTAAACGAGTCGTCGTAGTTACCAAAGCCCGACCGGAAAAGCGATGCCTTACGGATGATGGGCTCACCATAGCGGCTCGTGTCCACGGTGGCAGACTTCATCTCCGCTTCCATAGCGCGTTGCTCTTTGATGCGGCGAATCTCTTCCTGGCTGTCGGATGTGTCGCGTCCGCGAGCAATGAGCGGCTCTATAAACGGGAAGATGAGCAGTGTCCACAGCACCTTGCCGAGTACCACCAAAATCGCAAACACGACCAGCACGACGATGGGCACAACAAAGTTGTTCACGATGCCGGGCTGGGGCGGCGCAACAGCGGCGTTGGGTTGTGCTGCCTGTAGAATCTGGTCAAACTGCGGGTCGTTGAGCCATACCGCTTCGTTTGCTAACTCTGGAGTGTTGCGTAGCTCATTCACGATGCCTGCTGGGTCATCGACCCGCTCTAGCAGTGCTTGTGTGAGCGCCGCTGCTTCCCCATCGAAGTTGCGGGTGGTGTAGCGTGCTGCCGCGCCCAAAACCCACTGATCTTGAAACGACTGTTCAAGCTGTGATGGGTCGCCGTTTACATAGCGGACGGGTTGGATCCCATACGCCCAGATCATCCCGAGTGCAAAGCACACGACGGCTAGCACGATAGTAGAAACTTTTGGGAAATAGCCTGCAACAATTTGTACCGTCGGATTTTTCAAAAATGATGACATCGGCGCGGTGTCCTTTCGTGAGCAACGTGCTAGAACCGTAATCTATTGTACTGGAAAGCCAATGGACTGCCAACAAAACCAGCTCCCTTGTACCAGAATATCCACAAGGGTTGGGTTTGTGCAAACGCTTTTTGTACGGTTTTGTGAGATTGGGGTGGGAATTTTGCTGGGGGCGTGCAACTGTGCACAATCCCCCAGCATGACGGGGTCGGTGCGGGTCGCTAGGAGGCGTCCCGCTCGATTTCCTTTTGGGGTGTTGCGGGTGTGGTCGCGTCTTCGTCTTGCTCGTCCTGCTTGGGCAGCCGATAGGTGCTAAAGTCGCAGTCTGGGTAGCGGCTGCACCCGTAGAACGGACGGTTGCGCTTGTCCTTCAGCCCACCGACGATCTCGCCGCCGTGCTCTGCGCCGCAAACCGGGCATGGGATGCCCGTGTACTCCACGTAGCGCTCGGTGTGGCGGCAGCCGTTGGCATAATTTGTGCAGCCGATGAACTTGCCGTACTTGCCGCGCTTGATAACAAGATCGCCAGTGCCGCACGTCGGGCATGTGCGCCCCACGGGGATGTCTCGCTTGAGGTGGGGCATGTTTGCCTGCGCGTTCAGCAGGTTCTGCTCAAACGGCGTGTAAAACTCGTTGAGCACGGGGCGCCACTCGGCGTCACCTTCTGCCACATCGTCCAGCTTGTCTTCCATGCGGGCGGTGTAGGAATAGTCCAGCACCTCCGGGAAGAACTCTAGCAGCAGGTCGAACACAAGGTTGCCTGTTTCCGACGGAATGAGGCGCTTGCTATCGCGGATGGCGAAGCCGTTGTCCAGTACCTTCTTGATGGTGGGTGCGTAGGTACTTGGGCGTCCAATGCCGTACTCCTCCAGGGCACGTACCAGGCTCGCCTCCGTGTAGCGGGGCGGCGGCTGCGTGAAGTGCTGCTCCGGCATAAGGCGCAGCAGATTGAGCATATCGTTTTCGCTCATCTCCGGGATGATGCGCCCCTCGTCTTCGTCTGGCGTGGCATCCTCGTCCGCTGCCTCCTCGTACAGTGCCATAAAGCCCTTAAACGCGATGGTGCTGCCACTCACGCGGAACAGATAGGGTGTGTCCTGCTGGGTAGGTCCGGCGTGAATGTCCACACGCATTGTGTTGTAGATTGCGTCGGACATCTGGCTGGCGACAAAGCGCTGCCAGATGAGCGTGTACAGTTTGTACAGCGCCTTGCCCTGCTTTTGCGCCTCCAGCGCCTTGCGAACCGACCGGGGTGTGCGTGCAACCGCTGTCGGGCGGATAGCCTCGTGTGCTTCTTGGGCACCCTTTGCCTTTGTCTTGTAGGTGGGGGGCTTATCTGGGCGGTATTCCTCACCGTAGGTCTGTTCGATGTAGCTGCGAGCGTCATCCTGTGCCTGCTTGCTGACGCTGGTGCTGTCTGTACGCATGTAGGTGATCAGACCAACCGGGCCTTCTGTGCCCAGGTCAATTCCCTCGTATAGCTGCTGTGCAAGCTGCATCGTGCGGTTCGGGTTGAACCCCAAGCGCCGCGATGCCTCCTGCTGCATGGTGCTGGTCGTGTACGGTGCCGATGAACGGCGGCGACGGGTACCACGCTTGATCTCACCGACGCGGTAGGTGCTCTTTTCCAGGATTTCCAGGTGGGGGCGTACCTCGTCTTCGGTGTTGAGCTCGAACGTTTCCCCGTTGATGCGCAGCAGCCGCGCCACGAACGGATCTGGCGCTTTGCCGTTGGTCTGCTCTTTTTGCAGATTTGCCTCTATCGTCCAGTATTCGACTGGCGTAAACGCCTCGACTTCGCGCTCACGCTCCACCACCAGCCGCAGCGCAACGCCCTGCACACGCCCGGTCGAGATGTAGTTCTGCACGCGCTCCCAAAGCAGTTCGGTGATCTGGTAGCCAACGAGCCGATCTAGAATGCGTCGTGCCTGCTGTGCGTTGACCAGGTCCATGTTGATCTCACGCGGGTGCTGGAACGCCTCCTCCACTGCGTTTTGTGTAATCTCGTGGAAGACCACGCGCTTGTGGGGTTTCTCTGCCATCTCCGCAGCGGAGATGAGGTGCCAGGCGATTGCCTCGCCCTCCCGGTCAGGGTCTGTCGCCAGGAAAATTTCATCTGCGAACTCTACATCCGCCTTTAGCTCTTTCACCGTCGGTCGCTTATCGTTCGGCACGCGATATTCCGGCTCGAATCCGTTGTCAACATCGACAGACAGGCGAGTTTTTAGCAGGTCGCGCACATGCCCCTTAGATGCCTTGACCGTGTAGCCGTCCCCCAGGTAGCGCCCCACGCTGCGTGCCTTCGCGGGGGACTCCACGATGACGAGCTTGCCGACGTTTTTGCGGCGCTTGCTGCCCTTCTTCGTGCCCTTTTTGGACTTGGTGCGCTTGGGCTTCTCTACCACTTCGGGCTTGGGGATGCCTGCGTGGGCGTCGGTTTCCCCCATTTTGAACATGCTAGTTCCACACTCTGGGCACTTGCCCCGTGTGCCGGGGGTGCCCGTTTTGGTGAATGTGGGTTCGGGATCGGTCATCTCCCGCTTTTCTTTGCACTTTACACAATACGCTGTGATCGGTTCGTTACTCATCTACGCCTCTTATAAATACTGGTCATGATTGTTTGCCTGTAAGGTTTTTACGGCGGTTTTTACTTCTTGTGTGCGGTCTTTGTGGCACACCAGCAGGGCGTCTTCGGTGTCAATAATCACAATGTCGCGTACACCGATGGTGACGACCAGCCTGTCACTGTAAATTAGGGTTTCTTGGGTGTCGATCTGGATGCGCACGTCGTTTTCGCCCCGGTAGGCGTTGCCCGCGTCGTCCAAGTCAACAATATCATAAAGCGCACCCCAGCTTCCCACATCGCTCCAGCCAATGTCTACTGGGATGACACACATCTTCTCGGCATTTTCCATCACGGCATAGTCCAGGGAGATTCGTTCAATTCCCTCCCACACCTCGCGCAGCACCGCCGGGTAATTCGGCATGTCCACGGCGTCGGCGAGCTTCATCAGCAGCGCGTGCATTTGTGGGCGCTGGCGCTGGAATTCCATCATGGCGCGGGTTGCCGTCCAGATGAACATGCCAGAGTTCCAACTGTAGCGCCCGCTGCGCAGGTATTCCACGGCGAGCTTGGCACGGGGTTTTTCCGTAAAGGCAACCGCGTTGTAATAGTCGAACTCGTGCTGCTCGCCCAGGTGGTTGCCACGCTGGATGTAGCCGAACCCGGTTGCAGGGTAGGATGGCGCGATGCCTAACGTGACGACAAAATCTTCTTCCTGGGCAATTTCGTAGCCAGCGGTTAGCACACTGCGGAACTGCTCTCGCTGCGAGATGAAGTGGTCTGCCGTGAGAATAGCAATCACCGCTTGTGGGTCGCGCTTTTGGATGACGGTGACCCCCAGCGCCGCTGCCGGACCGCTGTCCTTGCCGTATGGCTCCACGATGAAGTTTGCACCCGGAATGCCCGGCGCTTGCTTGCTCAGCTCACTAACGTAATCCTCGCCCGTGACCACATAGATGCGCTCTGGCGGGAACAGCGGGGCGAGCCGATCAACGCTGATTTTGAACATCGAGTCGTCCCCCACCAACGGCAGGATTTGCTTGGGGGTTGCCTTACGGCTCATGGGCCACAGGCGTGTGCCGCCGCCGCCTGCCATAATCATTGCGTAGTAGTGTTCCAAGCCGTTTTCCTTTGCTTATGGGCACCGTCTTCATTGAGAGGATGTCGCCGGGCAATCTGTGTTACCTGGCTCATCTGTGTGTTGCTGCCGCAGCCCTGGTCGTCTGCTAACTCTATTGCGGCAGAGAATATTGCATAGCACCGACAGATCGCGCAAGCCCCTTTAATTCAAGCAGGGTTAAGGTACTACTCACAGTTGCGACGGGAAGCCCGCTTAGTCGCACGAGGTCATCAATGTGAATCGGGTCATAACTCAGCAGTTCCAGCAGTGTGTTTTCGGTGTCATCTGCTGGCGCTACTGCCTGTGCGACCGCCCGCGCCTGCACGAATGTGTGTGCCGTTTCGATCTCGTCCAGCACATCCTCGGCGCTCATCACCAGCTTCGCCCCATCTTGGATGAGCCGATTGGTGCCGCGCCCCTCTGGATTGAAGATGTTGCTGGGGACGGCGAACACATCGCGCCCTTGCTCTGCCGCGTAACGTGCGGTGATGAGCGCACCGCTCCTGTCACCTGCCTCCACAACGAGCACACCATGCGCCAACCCGCTCATGACTCGGTTACGCCGGGGGAAGTTCTTGCCTACGGGTGGTGTGCCAATGCCAAACTCTGTTAGTACAGCACCATGCTCCCCATGGACGATCTCGCGTGCGAGTTCCAGGCTCTCCAACGGGTACACCTCGCTGATGCCGTTGCCCATCACGGCGATTGTACGCCCCCCGCCGTCCAGGGCACCCCGGTGGGCGGCAGCGTCTACACCCTGTGCCAGCCCGCTGATGACCGTAACGCCGTTTGCGGCAAGGTCTTTTGCCAGCGCGTAGGCAGCGTCCCTGCCGTAGACGGTCGCCTTGCGTGTGCCGACGATACATACTGCACGTTCGTCTGCGGGTAGCAGTGCACCACGCACATACAGCACGGCGGGCGCGTCCTCCAAGTCGTGTAGCAGGGTGGGGTAGTTGGCGTCTGCCAGTGTAAGCAGAAACGCATCAACCTTCCGTATGCGTGCCAACTCACGGTCAAGATCGAGCCGATTGCGTTGTTCGACCACATGGGTGGCGAGCGGTTCCCCTAGCCCGGCACGCAGCAGTTCAGGTGCGCTGGCGTGCCATGCCGCCTGTAAGTTCCCGAACGCCTCGTGCAGATGAAGGATACGCCTCGGACCGATATCGGAGATGAGACTGAAGCCCAGCCAATATTTGCGGTCGTCCAACCGTGGTGTCATCCGAGTACGTAAACATACGCGAACAGCATATCAACGCTTTTTCGCAAATGTCAAGCAATTCCGAGAAATTGACGACAGGAATCTATTGTTTTCTTACATGGGGGCTGTGGTTTTTATGCGGCGCTATTGTTTCTTTTCCGGCAGCAGTCCATCGGGGATGTTCACCAGCACGACGCCGTTTTCGATGTCGTGGTCGATAACTGTGTCGTCTATGGCGGGGAACAATACCTCGCCGTGCTCCGGGGAGTCAATCACGTAAACGTCGTTGGCACCCGTTTCGATGATGCTGGTAATCTCGCCCAGCACATAGCCCGCCTCTGTTTCCACGCGCAGCCCAATGAGTTCGTAAACGTAAAACTCATCGTCTTCTAGCGGGACGGCATCTTCCAGGCGCACCATCACAAACAGGTCTCGCAGGCGGTCGGCGGCATTGCGGTCTGGGATCTCTTTGAGGGTGAGCAACCCGTACTTTTGATGCAGGCGCATCCCCTTCACGGTGTAGCTTGTGGCTTTGTTATCGTCCACACCGCTGCCCAGGAAGACGTGTGCCAGCTTGCCGACCCGTTCCGGGTAGCCCGTAAGAATACGCATCTTAAGTTCGCCCCGCACTCCGTGTGGGCGCAAGATTTGCCCAATGAGCAGGAATGGGGGGCGTTGGTTGGGGGCGGGCTTAGCAGCGAGAGACCTACAGGATTTTCAAGATGATGCGGTCGCGTGGGTGGGTGATAACGCCCATCAGTTTGCGCATTGCCTCTGCAACGCGCCCATTTTTGCCGATCACACGCCCGACATCATCTGGCGCGACGGTTAGTTCCAGCACGACGGTACCACCATCTACGCGGCGGGCGATTTGCACCTGGTCAGGTTCGTCTACCAGGCGCTGTGCGATGTACACGATGAGTGCCTCTTGCCGCCGCGTGGAAGGCACACGGCGGTTGTTACCACGAGAGCCGCCCCGGCTGCGGTTTGGGCTGCGGTTGTTGTTGCGACGGCGACCCATGGTTGGCTAACCCTCTTCACCCTCGGCGGCAGCTTCCTTCGCCTTGATTTTGCTCTCGCCAGCGGCGGGTGCGGGGTAGGCGGTTTTCCCGCTTATCGGCTCTGCCTCTGCGAGCTGCTGCTCTGCCTCTGTGACGAGTGCTTCCATCTCCTCACCGCCGCGCAACCGCTGGAAGCGATCCCACGTGCCGGTTGCCTGTAGGACGCGCTGAACTGCTTCGGTGGGCTGTGCGCCGACGCTGAGCCAGTAGAGGGCACGTTCTTCCTTGACCACGTTTGTCTCCGGGCGGGTGCGGGGGTTGTGGTGCCCGATGTTCTCGATCACCCGAGCGTTGCGTGCCCTGCGGCTGTCCATCACGACGATACGGTAGCTGGGCTGGCGTTTGAGCCCTACGCGCTGAAAACGGATTTTTACCATTGTGTTGCTTGCTCCTTAAAACACGCTCCCGCGCAGCACGCGGGGCAGCAGTTGTACGATAAATTTGCTTCGGTCGTGCATTTGCAAAGTTAGTTGAACGGGAAGCCACCGCGCCCGTTACGCCCGCCGCCCATCATGTCGCCGATGCCTGGGATGTTCTGGAAGCCGCCCTTGCGCATTTGCTTCATCATCTTTTGCATGGTGCGGTACTGCTTGACGAGGTCATTCACGTCACGTACCTGCACACCACTGCCGCGTGCAATGCGCTTTTTGCGGCTGGCGTTGAGTATCTTGGGCTTGCGGCGCTCGTCCGGCGTCATAGATTGGATGATCGCCTTGGTTTTCTTCAGGCGTTTCTCCGCGTCCTGCGGGTCGATCTGCTTGGCGAGCTTGTTCATGCCGGGGATCATGCCCATGATCTGGGTAAACGACCCCATTTGCTGGACTTTTTGAAGCTGTTCCAGGTAGTCCTGCAAGGTGAACTCGTTGCGCATCAGCCGCTCGGAAAGCGCCTCTGCTTCTTCTTCCTGGTAGAGTTCCTCCGCCTTTTCGATGAGCGTCATTACGTCGCCCATGCCCAGGATGCGGTCAACGAGACGGTCTGGGTGGAAAATCTCTAATCCGCTGATTTTCTCGCCAGTACCCAGGAACTTGATGGGCACACCGGTTACTGCACGCATGGAGATTGCCGCACCACCACGGGCGTCACCGTCGATCTTGGTGAGCACCAGCCCGGTCACGCCGACGCGCTCGTTAAAGCCGCTGGCGATGTTGACCGCTTCCTGACCGGTCATCGCGTCTGCAACCAGCAGGATTTCGATGGGGTTGACCTCTGCCTTAATGCGCTCTAGCTCGCCCATCAGGTTATCGTCAATTTGCAAACGCCCCGCCGTGTCCAGGATGACGACATTTGCGCCTGCGGTCTTTGCCGCTCGTAAGCCGTTCTGGGCAATCGCTTCGGGCTTGCTGGTCGTGCCTTCCTCGTAGAAGGGCACGTCAACCTGCTTGGCAAGCGTAACGAGCTGATCGACCGCTGCCGGGCGGTACGTGTCCGCCGCGATCATGAACGGTTTGCGCCCTTCTTTGCGCAGGTGCACCGCGAGCTTGGCGGCGGTGGTCGTTTTACCGGAACCTTGCAGACCCACGAGCATGATCACATGGGGGGGCTGCCCGCCAGAGAAGTTCAAGCGTCCCGGTTCGCCGAGCGTATCGTTTAGCTCCTCGTGGACGATCTTGATGACCTGCTGGCTTGGGTTCAGGCTCTTGAGGATTTCTGTGCCGATGGCACGCTCTTTGACGCGCTTGACGAAGTCCTTGACGACTGGCAGCGCAACGTCTGCTTCTAGCAGTGCCATGCGTACTTCGCGCATGGCGTCGTTAACGTCTTTTTCCGTTAACTTGCCACTGCGCCCTAAGCCCTCCAGGGTATTTTGTAGGCGTTGGCTCAAACTCTCAAACATGAGCAGGCTCGTCTTCTCTCAGCTACTTTGCAGTCTGTCATTCTAGGTAATCTTATGAAGGGCGTCAAGGTAATGCGTTAAAGCGCAGGTAGATCGGGTGGTTGGCTAGGCGTTTTCGGTGCGGGTGGCAAGCTGCGGGTAGCCCCGGTTGAAGTAGAGCAGGGGCACCGCGTCTGCGGGTTTGCGCCCCACTGCCACCACCTGCCCCACAACGATCTTGTGGGTGCCGCCGTCATGCACGGCGTGCAGGGTACAGTCGAACCAGGCGTTGGAACCCGCGAACACAGGCGACCCGGTCGTGTGGCTTGTCCAATCGTACCCGTAAAAGCGATCTTCGCCGGGCGGTACATCTTTGTAGCCCGCCATCTGCGCGGATAAATCTGTGTCGTGCTCGCCCAGTACGGACACAGCAAAGTGACCATTGCGCTCTAGCTGCTGGGTGACTGCCACGCCGTGGTATAGGCACACTAAGATTAGCGGTGGCTCCAGGGAAACGGAGGTAAACGAACTAGCGGTGGTGCCCGCGCGTTCGCTGTCGTTGGCAGTCGCCACGATGGTCACGCCGCTTGCCCACAGGCGCATCGCTGCTTTTACGTCGTCGGGGGTCACGCTCATGGTGCTGTCCTTGTTTGCTGCCCTGCTTTATGTAATGCGGGAAGTATAGTTCAGGCGCATAAGGCAAGCATGAGAGGGCGGTCGCTACAGGAGCAGGCGGCGCATGGCGGGCACCACATCCGCCAGTGTAGAAAACCCCTCCGCGAATGTGTCACGGTAGTCTTTGTGCCCGATAATCAAGCACGGTACGTCGTTTTCGGTGTGCTGGCGGATGTTCACGTCTTCCATATTGCCGTGGTCGCTGAGGAGTACCATCACGCCTTCGTTGTCATTCCACTCTTGCAGCGCCCCCGCCATTACGCTGTCCAGTCGTTCTAGCAGGCGCACACCATCGCCAACGGTACCACGGTGCCCAACGTAATCTGTAAACACATGCGACACCATTGCAAAGTCTGCTTCGCGGGCGAGTTCCACCATGCGCTTGCCGCTTTCCGCCGGGGTGAGCACGGGCACGCGGTTGATGTTCAGGTCGTGCTGCCAGCCCTCACCCGTCCAGTCCGCGCTAAGCGCCCGCCCTTCGCGCAGGTCATCGACGGTGAACAGCGCTTGTCCCGCGTCCATCGCCGCCTGCTGGAATGATGTGGGCAGGCTCTTGCCACGGGCGATGTCGTGCAGCACAAACGGCGGGTACGCCGTTAGCAGGGTGGCGCGTTTGCCCGCCCCTGTGACCTCACTGAAGAAGGTCCTAGACGCGACGATCTCGCGGGTGGCGGCGTCCGGCTTGGGACCGTAGTGCTTGCCGATGAGCGCCGGAACATTCTTGCCAGTGATGATGGTGGCATGCCCGGTGCCGCTTTGTGGTCTGCCGGGGGTGCCCATGCGTGGGTCTGTGGGGATAAACAGCGCCCGTTCGCTCTCTTGCCGCCCAATGCCCTGCACCCAGCGCTTGCCGTTCGTTAGCGCGGTGAGCGTGGGCATGTCGGCGACGCTGAACGGGTTAAGTGTGGGGGCGTGTGCGCCCAGCCCAATCCCGTCCACAAAAATCAGCAGGATGTGCACGGGCTAGCCCCGGTACTGCAAGATAAATGGATTGGTAGCACGTTCTCGCCCGATGGTGGTTGCCATGCCGTGCCCGCACAGGGCGCGGGTGTCATCTGGCAGCGTGAGCAGCCTTGTGTTGATGCTGTTCATCAGCACGGGTAGGCTGCCCCCCTCCAGGTCTGTGCGCCCGATGCTGCCCGCAAACAGGGCATCCCCGCAGAAGACAACGTTCTCGCTCGCCATGTGAAAGCTCAGGTGCCCCGGTGCATGACCGGGGGTGTACAGTGAGCGCAGCTTAATCGCACCGAGTTCAACCACTTCTTCGTCGGCGAGCAGTTTGTCCGGTTCTGCTGCCTGCGGGAACAACTGCCCGGCGAATCGCAACCCGGTCTGCGGCAGGTTATGCAGGTGGGGCGCTGCCTCCTCATGGATGTGGAACGGTGCGCCTGTGAGTTCCTTCAGTGCTTTGCTCGCCAGCACATGGTCAAAGTGGGCGTGCGTGGCGAGGATTAGCTTGATCTGCCAACCTGTCGCCACTGCCATCTCTGCCAGTGCTTGGGCGTCGTCCACCGGGTCGATAAGGATTGCTTCGTTGGTGTCGGTATCGCCAACGAGGTAGGCGTTGGTTTGCACGATGCTCAGCGTTTTCTGCTTGATCTCAATCGCCATGTGCTGCTGCCTCCTCGATTGCGGTTTCTGCTCGCTTGCGGCGCAGCAGCACCATGATCATGTCCCAGATTTCCGTCATCCCCAGCAGCATTGCCACACCGCCGAATGTGCCCGCCCCCGCAAGCGCCATAATGCCTACCTGTACCAGCGTGAGCAGGCGTCCGCGCCCAACCAACCCCGCTGCGTCCCAGGCGTAGCCAACCATGATGACGACCAGCCCCATTGCCGCGCTTGCTAGCAGCGTCTTCGCAACCGTGCTCCCCAGCGCCTCCCGCACAGACCAGCCCCAGCGCCCGCGCAGGATAAAAATAAGCACGCTGATCTCAAACGCAACGCCCAGGCTCAGTGCCAGCGCCAAACCGCCCACACCTAGGTCGAACATGGTGCCCTGCCCGACCCACACACCACTCAGCGTGAGCGCCAGCACAGTGTTTACCGCCGCGCCCACCAGCGCTGCCCACAGCGGTGTGATTGTGTCCTGGTCTGCGTAGAAGCTGCGGGCGGCAATCTCCAGGATGGACATGACGATGATGTTGAGCGCAAAGAATTGCAGCGCACTGTACACAAAATCGGTTGCAGTTGCGTCAAACGCGCCGCCTTCCAGGACGCTGATGAGCGGACGACCGACAAGCACCAGCCCCACTGCCGCCGGAATGGTGGTGATGAGGATGAACTTCATAGCGCCAGTCATGGCGTTGCGTTTGCTCTCGTGGTCGCCGCTCTCGCTCAGCGCCGCTAACGTGGGGAAGATGACCACACCCAGTGCTGTGCCCAACAGCGTCTGCGGGATTTGTGTGAGCTGCCAGCCCCAGCTAAAGGCGCTAATTGCGCCCGGTCCCAGGCGATCCGCGAGGTTGTTCATCAATGCAAAGTTGAAGTAGAACACGCCTAACCCCGCGATGCGCGGCAGCATTAGCCGTACCACGCGCCAGAACACCGGGCTGGTGTAGCCGAGCGTGGGACGCCAGCGCGCACGGTAGTACACCAACGCCGGGATTTGCACGGTCAGGTGCAGCACCGCGCCCAGCACGGCACCCCATGCAATCCCGTAGATGCCCAGCGGACCGATGAGGAACAGCACGCCGATGAGAATGCCGACATCAAACATGATGGGTGCCAGCGCGGGCGACAGGAAGTGATGGTGGCTCTGCAAGATGTCCGCAGAGATGCCGCTAATGGTAAAGATCAACGTGCTAATGAGCAGGATGCGCAGCATGTTGATCGCCATGAGTTGTGTTTCTGGCGCGGAGGTGGGCATGTACACGGTGGTGATGAGGAATGGCGCGAATATGAACGCCACCACACTCACCACAAACGAAAACACAAAGATGGAGTTCACCACCTGGCTGGCGACATCCCAGGCATTGTCGTGCTCGCCTTTCGCCAGCAACCCGCTGAAAATGGGGATGAAGGCGTAGCCCAGCGCACCCCCCGCAATCAGCGTGACGATCAGTTCGGGGGCGCGGTTTGCGCTCACAAATGCGTCGTACTGCGCACTGATACCAAACGTGTTCGCAATGATGAACGTTTGAATCAGGCTGATGACTTTGGCGGTGGCAAATGCCCCCACCACAATCAGCGTGGAGCGGGCAATGCGCCCCTTTGCCTTCTCGCGCCCTTCACTTGCCGCGTTGTTATACAGCGGGCGGTCTTCCACCGCCGCCTGTACGTCTGCTACCGGCACTGTCATCGCTTAAGACACCCGTGCTAGTCCGTCTTTTGCCGCCTGGAAGCGCCCGTTCTGCTGGATGGCGCGACGGAACGACGATGCAGCATTAGCGCTTTGCCCCTGTGCCTCATACACGCGCCCCTCCCAGTAGTAGGTTTCCTCGACGTAGCCGCCGCCGAGTGTGGTTTCGTTGCTTTCCACCAGCGCGAGCACATCGCTGTAGCGCCCGGTTTCGTAGTATGCCTGGAACGGCTCGAACTGGTACCACAACATGCGCCAGGGCAGTCCCTTCAGTCGTGCTTGGTCGAACGCGGTGGCGGCAGCGTCGTAGTTGCCCAGGTATGTTTGCGCCTTGCCGATGTTGAACCACGGGTAGGGGTTGTCCGGGTTTTCGCGTGCCTCACGCTGACCTGTCTCCAGCGCGACCTCGTAGCCGCCCTCCGCCGTTGAGAGGTCACCGAGGATGTTCATGACGGTGCTTTCCTCTTCCGGGCGGTAGAACACGATAAACGTGCGGGCGAACTGCTGCCAGTTGCGGTCGAAGTCGCGGTATTTCTCTGGCAGCCCCTGGTCGCTGGGGATGTACGTGTCGATGACGTAGAACGATTGCACACTGTCATCGTAGCCGACCACAGTTTGGTAGTGCCCCAGCCAGTCGTTGCCTTCTGGCGCGTAGCCAAGCTCCACCATCACAGGGAAGCCCCCCGCTACCAGATGCTTGAGCGTGTCCATGTCCCCGCCGATGCGGTACATTGCTCGGATTTGCGACTGCTCGTTGACGAACTCAACGATTTCGTTCGGGCTGACGTTTTTGTCCTCGCGTCCACCGCGCAGGTAGCTCGCCGCGTACGTTTGGTCTTCCTGCCAGCCGTAAAAGCTGAGTGCGACAGTTACGTTTGCCGGTCCGCAGTTGTTCCAGCTTTGCGTAACGTACTGGAAGCCGAAGTTGCGGTGGTTGCTTGGCGGGCGTGCCACGCCAGATGCCGCAAGCGCGACTGCTTCCTCGTCCAGTGAGGCGGCGGCAACAGCATCTGCGGATGTGGGCGCGGGGGGTTGTGTGGGCTCCTGTGTGGGTGCCGCAGTCGGCGGCATGGGTGTAAGGGTTGCTGTGGCGCCAAGCGGCGTTTCTGTCGGCAGCATGACAACGGCGTCTTCTGCCATTACCTCACCCTCGGTGGTCGCCTCCTCGGTGACGGCGGCAGTTTCTGCTGCCTCGTCGGGTGCTTCCTCGGTGGCGGCGGCACCTGCCGCAGGTGCGCCGAGCAGCGCATCTAATGGCACGCTCTGGGTCACTTCGAGTTGGGGTGTGGGCAGCACGGTGTCACTCGCTGGGGCGGCGGGTAGCATCAGCTTGAGCACCGGGAAGCGCTCCGAGTAGGTGACCTGATAGCGCGGCGGCACCCACTGCCGAAAGGCATATACCCCGATAGGCAGCGCAACAATTGCCAGGATGACACTGGCGATCATCAGGTAAACGAGCCACTTGAGGAAACGCGGTGGCGGCGCGAGTTCATTCGAGTAGTAGATGGGTTGTCGTTCGCTCATGATGGTGTTCTCTTTGCAAACAAACCGATTGCTCCAGTGTATGCGGTCGGTGAACGTCGCGCTGTAGGGTGCGCTACGCTGGCGCTAAAATCCAGGGGCGGTTGCCCTACGCCGTTCAAACGCCTGCGCATAACTGTTACAATGCCCGCCGATTATGTGCTGAGAACCGTAGGCTGTCCATGCAAAAGTACCGTAACCGCCTGCTTGCCGGGTTTGCGATTGCCATCGTCATTTATGCGGTATACCTGTTTGTGGCGGAGGCACGCACGGGCGGCGAAACGGTGCGCCACCTGCGTGCGTTCCCGGCGGGGATGCTGCTGCCGCTGGTGGGGCTGCAACTGTTGGCAGCGCTTTTCCGTTGGGTAGAATGGCACTACTACCTGGGTGTGATCGGTGCGCGGGATAAAATCTCAGTTGCCGACAGCATGATTTTGCAGGTGGCGGGCTTCACGATGGCGGTTAGCCCCGGTAAGGCGGGGGAACTGCTCAAATCGGTGGTGCTGAAGGCAAAAACGGGCGTGGATGTTGCCCGCAGTGCCCCGGTTGTGCTGGCGGAGCGCGTGGTAGACGGCATTGCGGTGCTGTTGATGCTGGCGGTGGCAGTCCTGCTGGGCGGGGATGCCACCAACTTGCAAGGCTGGCAGCGTAATTCCATCCTGATTTCCGCCGGACTGCTGGCGACGGGGCTAGTCGTGGTGCAAATTCGCCCCCTGGCGTACTTTTTTTTGAACCTGCTGCCGCACATCCCGTATGTACGGCGTGCCCACAGCGCCCTGGTAGACTTCTACGAGAGCAGCAGAGAAGTGTTCAACCTACGCCACGTGGTGCCGATGGTGTGTGTGGGGTTCGGGGTGTATGGTGCCAGTGCGCTTACCATGTTTCTCATTCTGGTGGGTTTTGGGCAGGAACCCACCGTGCCGCTGCTGCTGCAATCCACGATTATCGCCGGTGTCTCGGCGGCAGTGGGCGCACTGAGCGGATCCCCCAATGGTGCAGGTGTGACGGAAGGTTCCATCCAATGGATACTGATGCAAACGCTGGGCTTCGCGGCGGGGCTTGCGCTGGCGGCGGGGCTGCTGCACGGCTTCTTTAACAAGTGGTTCCGGGTGTTTTTGGGCATTGCTGTGGGTTTCATCTATCGGAAGCGCCTGTTCGTACCGAACTTTGCGGAAGAACTTGCCGCTGCCGAGGCAGAACGTGAGCCAAGCGGGGAAACACACCCTGCTGCTGTTTGAGCCGATCCTATAAAACAAATGAGGTTTTGAGATGGCGTCCGAAACACGCTGGAATGTAGAACTCCACAGCCACACGTACTACTCAATGGACTGCCTGACGCGGTTCGAGGAGATTATGCATGTGTGTAAGCAGCGTGGCGTAGACAAGATTGCGATTACCGACCATAACACTGCCGAGGGGGCGCTCGTCTTCCACCAGATAGCGCCGGAGTTGGTCATTCCCGGTGAGGAGATTTTTACCACCAAGGGCGAGCTGCTGGCGTACTTCGTCACAGAAACTGTGCCGCCCAAGCTCACACCCATGGAGACGATCAAGCGCTTGCGCGACCAGGGAGCGGTCATTAGCGTGTCCCACCCGTTTGACAAATACCGCAAGGGAGCGTGGCGGCAGGAAGACCTTGACGAGATTATCGAGCATGTGGACGCCATCGAGATCTTCAATGCACGCTGTCTGTCGCTGACGGAAAACCAGCTTGCGCAGGATTATGCCAAGAAAAACAACCTGCGCGGCACCGTGGGCAGCGATGCTCACACGCTGATGGAATACGGTCAGTCCACGTTGCAGATGACGCCCTTCGTCAATGCCGATGAGTTCCGGGTGGCACTGCAAACTGCCGAGACGAACATGAAGCTCAGCCCTTTTTTTGTGCACTTTGGCAGCACGTTTGCGAAGTGGACGCGCAAGGCGAACCTGACGACCCAACCCGGCGGGGAGCGCACTCCCTCAGCGGGTGAGGGCGATGTTGGCAGCGTTTAGCGCTTCCCTGGCGACGGTTGCTGCTGCTGCAACGTCCGCCGTATCCTCCAGTATCACCGTGACGACCGCTGCCTCCCCACTGGTGTAACGCGCAAAGCCCGTAAACCACACTAATGTGCTTTCCCCGCTGTAGGCAATTGCCCCCTGCCCGCGCACAGACTGCCCGCTCCATGTGATCTGGCTAGCGTTGCCCACCCGCACAGACTGGCTCATCAGGTCGCGGGTTGCCGTTGCTGCCTGGGGTGTGGTGTAGGGGATGGTGGCGAATCGCTGTTGGTTGGGTATCCACTCGGTTGCGCCCTGGGGTCTCGTCCCGGCAAGGATGCGAGGTTGTGGGGTGTTGCCGCCGTTTGCGACCGCCGCGACCATGGCGTTAACCGCCATCGGGGATAGATTAAACATGCCCTGCCCGAGCACGTTCTCTCGCATGTTTGCTGTGGTCAGGAGGACGTTGGGTGTGTCGGTTCCGTCTCCGCCGCTGTCCTGCTCTGGCAGGAAGCCCGCAAGGGTGGGTGGGTTTTGCAGGCGCAGCACGTCAAGCTCCGCCTGGAAGCGCTCTGCGTGGAGAACGGACACAAGCTGGGCAAACGGCGCTGGGCAACCGTATACATAAGCTTCTGCCAGTGTGAGCTGAATTTGTGGGGGACTGACGACACAGCTTAAAGTCAGGTCGTCAAGCTGCACGGGGGATGCGCCGCTTGGGAACTGGGCATTCAGCGATTGCCCGCGTGTGATCGCATCTAACAGTACGGGTAGCTGCATCATCGTGCCCGGTTGATAGCTGCCTTGCAGCACTCGGTTGAAGAACGGGTTGCCGGGCGCTTCAATGAGTGTGTCCCAGTCATCGTCCAGGGTGTTGGGGTCGTAGGTTGGCAGGCTCACCAGCGCAAGCAGCTCCCCATTGGGCACCGTCATAACGACGGCGGCACCGTCGTAGCCTTCCATGGCGCGGAAGACACGCCTTTGCACGGCGATGTCCAGCGTAAGCTGGATGTCCTCACCGCGTGGTGGGCGTCCCAACACAAGCTGGTCAAGCGTGGGGGGCAGGTTTGCGCCGCTCAGTTGCGCGTCAAATGCTGTTTCTGCATTGCTGGTGCCGTAGCGATAGCTGTAGTAACCAAGCGCACTGTATGCTGCCTCGCTGATGTAGCTGCGCTCTGCGAAGCCGCCCTCGCCAGCGGTGGTTTGCGCCAGCGGTTCACCGTTACGGTCGTAGATGCCACCGCGCAAAATAGACTGCTCCGCTTCGACCAGGCGGGGGTTGTCCTCGCGGGGGAGTAGGGTGATGCTGCCAGCGACGCCGTAGTAGGCGGCGACGAGCAGCATAACGGTAAACGCTGCCATCATTGCTGCCATCAAGCGGTTAATTTCGCGGGTAAAGTTCATGGCTACAGCACCTCGCGTTGGCTCAGCCGCATCAATAACCCGACGATGATGAAGTTCACGATGAGCGAACTGCCGCCATAGCTCACGAATGGCAGCGTGACACCCGTCAGTGGCAGCACCCGCAGTGTCCCCCCGATAATCAGCAGGCTTTGTATCCCGATGAGGCTGCTTAGCCCCACGGCAATCAGCGCGTAGAAGGGGCGGTCTTGCTGTAGCACGCTGATGCGCAGCCCGCGCATCACCAGCGTGAGCACACCAATGATGACAACAATCACGCCCAAAAGCCCCCACTCCTCGGCAATTGCAGCGAACACAAAGTCTGAGTGTACGACGGGGATGTACGTGGGTGCGCCCTGCCCGATGCCCTGCCCGAATACGCCGCCCGCCGCAAATGCCAGCAGGCTTTGCACAATCTGGTAGGCATTGCCGTCTGCCTGCGACCACGGATCCAGCCAGATGTCCACGCGCAGGCGCACCACTCCGAACAGGAAGTACGCCGCTGTGCCCGCGACTGCCGTGAGCAAGGCACCGCCCGCGATCACGATCCAGTTGCTGCTGGCGACGTACAGCAGCACGACAAACACGCCAAAAAACAACGTTGCCGTGCCCAGGTCACGCTGCCACACCAGAATGACGATCGATAGCGCCCACATCAGCAGCACCGGACCGAGAATGCGCGGCGATAGCGACAGCAGGCTGTTTTCTGGCAGGTCCAGCCCCTCTGCACGTAGGGCGGGGTATTGCTCTGCCAGGTAGCTTGCTAGAAAACCCACCAGAATGATTTTCAGCAGTTCCGACGGTTGGAAGAACACATCGCCAAAGCCGAGCCACAACTGCGGCGCAAACGGGGAGCCAGTCGGGTTGGTGCCAAAAACAATCGTGCTTACCAGCAGAATCAGTCCTAAGATAAGCATCAGGTAGCGGTACTCTCGCAGCCAGCGCAGCGGCTCCGGGCGGATGGCAATGATGAGCATAATGACAACGCCCAGTGCCATCCACATGGTTTGCCGATAGGCAAAATTGTAGATGTAGCCTTCGGAGAGGCGGTCGATCACAACCAGCCCCCAGCCTGTGAGCAGCATTGCTACCGGGAACAGCAGCGGGTCACGCTGCGGGAGCCTGCGCTCTAGCACCCACATGCCCAGCAGGCAGCACAGTATCCACACGCCCAGCGCCAGCCAGTCCCCCACCTGGAAACCCCGCACCAGCGCCAATGTGAAGATGTTTATGGCAATGAATATTGCGCCCAGCACCACCAATACCTGCTCAGACTGGCGCACGGGGCTGATTTCGGCGGCGAAGGTGCCTGTGTTTTTACGCCTGTTCATCAAAATAGTGCCCGACGATAGCGGACAGGTTACGTTTTGCGTCGGGCGGGATCGCGCCGGGGTTGGTGATCAGCGCGTTTGCCAGTGCCGTGTGCGCTGGGCATTCTGTTGTTAGGTCGATGTGCTCCACGATATGGGCAATGGCACCCCTGGCGATTTCAACATTGTGCTTAACAGTCGCCATGACCGCTTCCACCGTGACCGGGGCTTCGGTTTCGTGCCACACGTCGTAGTCGGTGATGTGTGCCAGCACAGCGTAGGCGATCTCCGCCTCGGTTGCCAGGAACGCCTCTGGTGAGGTGGTCATGCCGATAATATCGCAGCCCCACTGCCGGAAGATATTACTTTCGCCTTTGGTGCTAAAGCGCGGTCCCTCTATGGTGATAAAGGTTCCGCCGTCGTGGGCGGTGGCCCCCGCTGCGTGCACACCATCGTGGTTGAGCACGCGCGGGTAGTCGTCAAATGGGTGGGCAGTGGAGACGTGCGCCACCAGACCGTGCTCGAAAAAGCTGCGCTGCCGGGTGAGCTTGGTGTTGTCGTAGAGCTGGTCTGCGACGACAACATGCCCTGGCTCGTACTGCTCTTGCAGGGAGCCGCACGCACTTACGGAAATAATGTAGCGCACACCTAGCATCTTCAGTGCGTAGATGTTCGCTGCGTAGGGCACTGTTGTGGGGGAGTAGACGTGACCGTTGCCGTGCCGGGGGACGAACGCCACCCGCTTGCCGCTGAGCGTGCCGACCATCAATGGGGCGGATGGTTTGCCAAATGGAGTGTCCATATCTACCGGTGCCATATCGGTGATGCCCGGCATGTCGTACAGCCCGGAGCCACCAATTACCCCGATTGCCACCTTCTCGTGTGTTGTCATGATGCTTTGTCCGCCTCTCGTGCTATATGATTGTGTGCCCGGCACCGCCGTCAACAGGCACCATCGCGCCTGTGATGAAACCTGCCGCTGGTGAGCATAAGAACACCGCGACATTGGCGAACTCTTCCGGTTTGCCGATGCGCCCCAGCGGAATTGCCCCGCCCATGCGTTCGCGCTCCTCTTGCTCGGATGTGTTGTTCTTCTCCGCACGGGCACTCACCAGCTTGACGATACGTTCGGTGTCCGTAATGCCGGGTAGAATGCTGTTCACGCGGATGCCCTCCGTCGCCAGTTCCAGCGAGAGTGTTTTGGTGAGTCCTAGCACGGCGGGGCGCACCGCATTGGACAGGGTGAGGTTGCCCTGCGGTTCTTTGGCGGCGATAGACGTAATGGTGAGGATTGCCGCCCTGTCAGACTCGCGCAGGTAGGGCAGTGCCGCCCGGATGAGGTTAACCGCACTCAGCAGGTTTAGCTGAACAGCGTCTTCCCAGGCGTCCTGGCTAAAGTCATCGAACACGCCTGCTGGAGGACCGCCCGCATTGGTGACGATCACGTCTAGCCCGTCCAGCTTTTCTGCCGCTTGGTGCACCATTTGCACGGTGGCGTCGTTGTCGGTCACATCTGCGGCGAGTGCATAAACCGGATTTCCACTCTCCGTGCTGATGGCTTCCGCTGTTTGTGCCAGCTTGCCTGCGGTGCGGCTGTTGACGACAACGTGCGCCCCTTCCTGGCTAAAGCGGCGTGCTGTTGCCGCACCCAGTCCCTGGCTCGCTGCGGTGACGAGCACCTTTGCGCCTGCCAAACCTAAGTCCATGTTTCTGCCCCTTCGAGTTCGATGCGAAAATGTTTGGTGCCGATATTGATAATGTCGCCGTTGGTGACGATAACGGGCTGTGTGACGGGCATCTGGTTAAGGTTAGTGCCATTGCGGCTGTTCTGATCCTCTAGCCACCACACGCCATCCCGCAGCACCACGGAACAGTGCTCACTGCTGGCAGTCTGGTCGTCTAGCCGGATGGTGTTCACAGGTGCACGTCCGATACTCGTTGCAGACATCAACGGGAACACCTCGCCAGTAGGCACATAACTGTCGTCTATTTCGCGCAGCCCAATGAGTTTGCCGTGGACGCGGCGTGCCTCTTCGATTTCTATGGTGGCGCTGCGGTAGTCTCGCCACATGATAACGAATAGTACGCCGACGATTGCCAGCAGCACAACGGCGGAAAGTACCCGTAGGAGGAGTAGAACAATCGCAAGGGTCATGCGCCCTCGTCATTCGGGTTGGTGGGTGGCATGTTTCCGTCGGTTTGCTCCAGTTCGTCGTCCTCAACGTACAGCAGTTGGGTGTTGCCCATGCGGATGATGTCGCCCGCGTGCAGGGTGTGCTCTCGCACCATGATGTCGTTCACAAAGGTGCCGCTGCGGCTTTGCCCGTCGAACAGGGTGTAGCGCCCAAACCGCAGGCGGATTTGCGCGTGATGGCGCGAAACCTGGGGGTCTTCCAGGATGACGTGATTATCCAGGCTGCGCCCCACATTGAGCAGCGGCTCATCGAGCGCGATGGTTCGCGTGCCGACAATCAACTGCGGGTTATTGGGGTGCTCGTTCTTCGCCGGGATGGCAACTCGGTTGATGATATTGGTAGAATTGTCGCTTGCTTGGATGTGATGGGCGGTCACGCGAATGTCGCCGGACTTCAGCGCTTCGTCGGAGATAAGTTCTATGACGGGGGCGGCATCCAGGCGATAGCCCGAACTGGCAGCGAGTTCAACCATGTGCTGGCTGAGGATCGCAGTCAGGTTCGGCTGGCGTTTTTGCAGGTGAGCGACGGTGTCCGCGCTAACGCGGATGCGGTAACTATCTGGCGCGATGGAACGTGGGTCTCGGTCGTTACTAACCCGCAGCCCCGATTCCATGCCCCGTGCCAGTTGCAGGGCAACATCCTGGGCGCGGATTTTCTTCCCGAAGAAGTGGGCAAACGCGCCTTCGACCAGGTTTTCCAGGCGGGCTTCCAGTTGGGCAATGTTTGAGTCTTTCATGGGGCGGATTATAGCCACAGCAACGAAGCCAAAAAAGGGACATCCCACCAATGGGATGCCCCGGTTGCGCTACATGTCGTTGTGGTCGTCGTCCTCGTCGTCCTCTGCGCCACCAAGAATGCGCGACACATCAAAGAACGGATCGGTGGGGACGTGGGCGGGCCAGTTATCGTTTTGCTCAATGTCGTTGTTTTCTTCGCTGGTGACGTCCTCTACCCACTCGGTGAAGGCAACGTCGCGTGCTCCCTCGAACTCGTTCTCGCTCAGTTCGCGGTCTTCGCGGGCGCGTACCTGGATGATGTGGAAGCCAAACTCACTTTCCACCGGACCGACAATCTCACCGATTTCTGCACTGATGGTTGCATCGCGGAAGGGCGGGACGTAGTTGCTCGCGGCAGACCAGCCTAGCTCACCACCGCGTGCACCGGAGCCACTATCTGTGGAAACTGCCCGTGCGAGGTCTGCAAAGGATTCGCCTTCTTCCAACGCGGCGATTATCTGCTGTGCCTGTTCTTCTGTGTCTACCAGGATGTGGCGGGCGTTAACGTGGGGCGCTTCGCGTTCCACATCCGCCGTCACGTCCTCTCGCAGTTGCTCTAGCAGCAACTGGAATTCAAAGTAGCGCTGCACCGTCTCCCGGTTCAGGTTAACGTCCCCTGCTTCGGAATAGAACCGATCCAGCGACTCCTCAAAGTCGGCTTGGCGCTCCTCGTTAGATGGCGTAGGCGAGGGGGTGTCTGTCGGGCGCGGTGTAATCGTCGGGGAGGGTTGCGCTTCCTCAGTAGCGCCCACTTCTTCGGTTGCAGCCGCAACAATCGGGGTCGGCGTGGGCGATGGCGTGTCCGTCGGTACGGGGGACGGCGTGGGCGACACAAACGGCGTCGGCGTTGCGGTTGGCGTGATCTCTTCTGTTGCTTCCTCGGTGACTTGCGGCTCTTCCGTCGCCAGTGTGAGGTTGAAGAACTCCTCCACACGCTCGTCAACGGCAGCCTCATCTACCGTGATGCCCATCTCCGCTGCTTCTTGCCGCAGGATTTCTTCTTCGATCATGTTCTCCAGCACACGCAGCCCCAGCACGTCCGGCTGCCCGGTGATCTCGCTCCAGTAGGTTGCATAGGGTTCTTGCTGGATGATCTGGTTCGGGTCTTGCAGCAAGCCGATGCTTTGCAGGAATGGAACGTCGTTGTAGAACTGCTGGTTGATGATGAGCCGTTCCAGGCGCACACGCTCCTGGAAGTCTGCAATGGAGATGGTCTCGCCGTTGACGACGGCAACCGTTTGCCGGGGCACAGCGAGTGATTCCCACAGGAGAGCACCAAGGATGAGTACCGTGAGCAGCCCCAGCACCCCGCCAATGCCGATCACAATCAGGCGTTGCAGGTGCGCTTCTCGCTCCCCACGGTTTTCGTACTGCTGCCCGAGCACACTACCGAGAACGCCGCTGTTTGCTTCGGGCTGCTCTTGCTGCTGCTGCTGTTTGGATTTGCGTCTTCTTTTGGGGATGCCAGTGGTGTCCCGCTTAGCCATAGTTTTACCTCGTTTTTGTGCAAGCAAGAGGGGCATGTTGTGTTCATGCCCCTGTTCTGCAAAGCTATCGCTCTTATGTGTTCATTCTGTCGGTTGTTTTGGTTTGGCTTTTACAGCGCTAGTCTTCGCTGATGACGAAGGGCAGCAGCGCCATGTGGCGTGCTCGCTTAACTTCACGGGCGAGCTGGCGCTGGCAGCGGGCACAGTTCCCGGTTTGGCGGCGCGGCTTGATCTTGCCCATCTCCGTAATGTAGCGCTTCAGCGCGTCGACATCCTTATAGTCGAAGCACTTGCCCTCCGGGCAGTATGTGCGTGAGCGACGACGCCCACCCCCGCTGCGGCGGGGCTTTCTATCGTGTGAGCCACCGCCTCTTTCTCTGTTGTCGCTTCTGTTTTCTCTTGCGTTGTCACTCATGACTTGTTCTCAGCTAGTCCAATGGATGTGCGTTTTAAAACGCGTAATCGTCTTCGTTTTCGTCGTAATCGTCGTAATCCATCGCGCCATGTGCATCTTCACTCAGCAAAATCATGTCGTTGGCGACGATTTCCGTACGAAAGTGTTTTTTGCCGTCACCGTCTTCCCAGCCGCGCGTTTGCAGCCGTCCCTCGACGTAAACGGGTTGGTTGCGTGTGAGCCGATCTTTGCAGATCTCTGCCAGGCGCCCCCAGGCAACGACGTTGAACCACTCGGTTTCTTCGCGCCGCTCGCCATCGTTTGCCGTCCACTTGCGGTTGACTGCGACACTAAAGCTCGTCACCGGACGCCCGCTGGGGGTATAGCGCATCTCGGGGTCTCTGCCCACAGAACCGATAATTGTCACTTTGTTCAGCCCGCGTACCATCTCAACTCCTTACAAGACAGGCGGGGCGGTCACTCAGCTTTCCTCGCGAACCAACAGGTAGCGCAATATGGAGGATGACAGTTTCAGGTTCTCTTCAAGCTCTGCAAGTGCTGCTGGGTCGATGTTTGCGCCCATGATGACGTAGTAGCCATCACGCTGGCTGTCGATTTCGTATGCCAAGCGGCGCTGCCCCCACCGATTGATGGTCAGCACTTCGCCGAGGTCATCTGTTTCCACCCAGCTACGAACCTGATCGACCGCTTCGTCAATCACTGCTTGGTTCGGGTCCATCCGTACGATGAACGCCAACTCGTATGCTCTCTTCATGCTCAGGTATTTTTCCTTTCCTTGGGTTTGCCCTGCGTGCAGCACAGGTTGCTGGCGCAAAGCGGAAAGAGCGATAGGTTTAAAGCGACGAGCATACTACCGAAAACCATCAGCCTATTCAAGGGATATTACGTGCCCCTGTTGGTACAGACTAAGTTACACTGCCCCAGGTGATTTTTTAAACAAAACGCTATGATTGTATCATGAGGATTCATTCGTTTCTAATGTTGATTGGTCGCGCTCATATTCTGTTATATTAGCGATGCGTGCTGTCGCCACACACAACGCCACCGTGAGCCAAAACAGCGTAATGGGTGCCTGGAAATCTAGCCGAAAGTAGTACAGGTCTGCCAGGCTGGTTGTGAGCGCCGTTGCAAGCGCCGCATAGTAGCCCAGCAGAATTGCGTTCAGCATATCATCCTGGCGGGCACGCTGCCAAGCACGCCAGCCATATACCAGCACTGCCGTCATCGTCACCAGGAACATACCCAGCCCCACTAGCCCCATCTGGTTCGCCATAATCAGGTACATGCTGGCAACACTGGTGTAAATATCTGCGCTGGGGGTGCCCGTAAACCCAACGCCAAAGAATGGATACTGCTGGATGAGCCGCAGCGAGTCGCCATATTCACCAATCCGCATGAGCGTTGCCGGGTCTGCCTCGCGCCCGGCAAACGCCTGGGTAAAGCGCTGTACGTAGAACTGGGTTTGCGGCAAAAACAACAGCAGCACCAGCCCCGCGCCCATCAACCAGAACAACGCCCGGTAGCGTAACGCGGCGATAATCACCAGCCCGGCAGCAAAACCCACCAGTGCCGCTCGTGAGAACGTTAGCAGCATTGCTACCACCACAACCCCCCATACACCAAAGGTCAGCCAGCGGAACGGCAGCACGGGGCGCTTGGCGAAGATTTGCGGGGTAATCATCGTAGCGAAGATGGCAAGTGCACCGCCCAGCACGTTCGGGTCTACCCACGTGCCGATGGCACGCTCTGCTAATTCGCGGTTGTCCTCTACATAGCGGATGACGCCGCCGTTGGGGTAGCCGATGCGTGCCAACCGAATAAGTTGGCGTTCTGCGAAGGCATCTGGCAGCAGCCAGAGTGCGATTGCCAGCGCCGCCTGGAACCCCACGAGCAAGATCACCAGCAGCACCAGCCGCCGCAGCGTGACCGCGTCACGGGTGATGTCCACGAGGATGTACACCAGCCCGATTGCCAGCAGGGTTTCGGCAAATTGGCGCAAATTGTTGTTGGTCGGGGCACCATAACGCCAGCCGAGCACAAACGCGAAGATCAAAACCGCAATGTAGGCGGTGAGCACCGCGTGTACCCATGTCGTCTGGAAGTTCTGGCGTTTTCCCGTAATCCAGCCAAGTAAGTACACCAGCACAAACGCGCCCAGTGTCAGGTCAAGCAGGGTGGGCGTAAGCACAATCCGCACAGGGAACGTGCCAAACGGGAAGACCATCATGGTCGCCAGTGTGCCATACAGCGCAGCGCGTGCGTCTGTAAGCACGTACACTGCCCCAAACACACCCACCAGCGCTGCCGTCGTGAGGATGGGACCAGCGTAGGCGAGCGCTAACCCCAGCAGCCCGGCGGCAGCGCCAATCCCTGCACCCACCAGCAGCGCGTAGAGGCGCCTGTCCAGCGCCAGCAGCCAATCGACAAATGCGTTATCAGCGGTTTGCATTGGTCACTCCTTGCCACAATCCAACGATGCCCAGCAGCGCCCATGTGATGACGCTGCACACGGCGCCAATCGTAAACCAGCGCGGGCGATAGACCAACGTGAGGGTGTGCTCGCCTGCGGGCACTTCAACCGCGCTAAAGCCACCGTACGCACGCCGGAGTTCTACCGGAGCGCCATCCAGTGTCGCTTGCCAGCCGGGATAGTGTGGGTGCGCCAGCGAGAGCACCGCGCTTTCAGGTGTCGTCACAGCAACGTCGATGCGTTCTGGCGCGAACGAAATCACCTCGGCGGTCGCGTCAGTGGGGGGTTGTGCTGGCAGGTCTACGTTCGCTTGCTCGTGCAGGATAATGCTCTCGCGTGGGTCAAAGCGCGGGTCTGCAAGCAGCGCACGGGCAAACGCATCACTGTCCACGACATTTACGCGGTACAGCGGCAGCGCAAACGGGCGCGGGTCTGCCAGTTCGTGCAGGAACACCGCCCCGAAGCGGTCTGCCGCCTCTGCGATAACCGTGCTCTCTGCGGGCAGCGAATCGAAACCACTGTACACGTAGCGCACGGCGTTTAGCTCCCAGAAAGTTGGGTTTGTTTCGAAGTTGGCAGTGCTGGCGAATGGTTCGTATTGCAGTTGATACAGCCCATCCAGGAACAACGGGCTAATGCCGCGTGCGTCGTACACCCCGTACAAGCTGCCGTAGTTATCGGTCAGTCCGCGAAAGCCGTCCACGCGGAAGAATTCATCGCCGGGTACCACGGGTTGCACCAGCGGCGGCGCGGTCAGCGACAGTTGCGCGTCCGGTGGTACATCGTCGTAGTTGCTGGGCGCGTTCATGTTGATGCTGAACAGGTCGAACACAACGACGATTACAACACCAGCAGCGGGCAAAAGCGGGACAACGCTCGCGCCTGTGCTGCCATCGTTGGGGGGGACATCGTGCAGCAAGCGGGTGCCTACCGCGTATGATGCCAGCGCAATTAGCGCGGAGAAGGTCGCCACGCCGATTTCGTCCCCGTACGGTTCCCGGAAGCCGAACCACAGCAACATCACCGCGACAAATACAAACCCGGTGAACAGCAGGGTGCCCAGCAGCAGCCGCCGGAACAGCAACCCGCCCCGGTGGACTCCTCTGTGCAGCAGCCCGGCAAAACCCACCCCCGCCAGGATTGCCAACCCATGCGCAACGAGATAAGCGGCTCGCTCCTGCCCACGAAAGAAGCGCAGCCCCGGCAGCAGGTTATACAGCGCCGGGAACAGTGCCGTGTTGCCGCCAAAGCTGAGCAGCAGCCCAAACAACACAATGCCAAACCAGAACGCCGTCCGGCGGGGGGGCAGGCGCAGCGCAGTGAGCGCCAGCATAAGCCCCAATACGCCCACGTACAGCGGAGAAAACAAACTCACAACGCCGGGGTAGAGAAACTGAATGACATCCTGCACGGGGAAGCCGTTGCTCTTGGCAGCGTAGCCTAATCCCGCCCGCGCCGTGTGTGCGAGATACTCCACGCCAGGGAACAGTGTCACCGCTGTGGCACCGACGGTAATCGCGCCGAAGAACGCAAAGCCAACCAAGACCCGCCCCACTGTACGTGCGAGATTTTTCTCCCGCACCCCGGGAATAAAGCAGCGATAGGCAAAGTAGGCGACGGTCAGGTAGGTGAGGAACCACGATGTTTGCGGGTGCCCTGCCAACCAGGACAGCCCCAGCGCCGCCCCGGTCAGCGTCAGCGGGATGTAGCGCGTTTGGTCTGTGTGGGTTGCATCATGCACGCCCAGTAGTGCCAGCGGCAGCCACACACCCGCCTCCAGCAGTGCCAATTGCAGCGGCGGGTAGCCAGACAGATAGCCACCGTAGCCGCCGACAAGCGCCGCCACAACCCCACCCCACACGCTGTCCGTCAGGCGGCGCACAAACGCAAACATCGCCAGCGTGTAGAACAGCACGTGGGCAATCGCTTCCAGTTCCAGCGCGTGGTACGTCCAGCCGCCGCCAACGTAGGCAAAGGCAATCGTCAGCAGGCGCGGCGGGTAGAATACCGCTGCTTGTGTGTCTGCAATGAAGGGGAGTCCGCTGTTGTTAAAGGGGTTCCACAGCGGGATTTCGCCACTGGTGAAACGCTCGTACTGGTAGGCACCAAATGCAACAAACTGCCCGCTAAAATCCCCCTGCGTGAACGATGCTTTGTCCGCGCCTATGGGCGTGAGCACCCGCCAGAAGAACAACGCCCACAGCAGCACGAGAACCGTCACTGCGATGAGGTCAGCGCGTGGGCGGGCGCGGGGAGACGCCTGCATCGCCTACTCTGTCACCAGCACGCGGCTCAGGTAGATGTAGTCGTTGGGCATCCCGCCGTCCAGCGCGACCACCCGCAGGCGCGGCAGCGTGCCATCGTCTTCTACGGTGTACATGCCCACTTCCACCTCGTAGGGCGTTGGTAGGGCGTCCTCACGGACGGTGAACGTGTGCGTATCGACGATGATCTCGCCCGGTTCCCATGTAGAGGTGGGGCGCGTCCAATTGACGGGCTGGGCGTCACTGCCGCCAACGATAGTGAACGTGGGTGCGTCTATGGCGTGTACAAATACCACATAGTCTTCGTCCAGGCGCTGCTTTGCCCGCCAGTAGAGCGTAACTTCCATCTCGCCGCCGGGCGTGGGCGTGAGTGTGCTGTACTCGTAACCAACAAGCTCAATCTGATTGTCAAAGTTCACATGCACCGGGTTGGGAACATCATAGGTGCTTTCGTCTGGCAGCAACTCCACAGTGCCGATGGTGACAAGCTCATCGTTTTCTGGGTTATAAACCGGGCTTTCGTCGTCTTCGCTGTGGGTCATGCGCTCGCCCGTCGTCAGGTGATACCACCCCACCATCACGTCTAGTGTCGCCGGGGCGTAGGCAGCGCGTGGCACCTTCACGGCAACGGGGTTGCGCCACGCCTGCCGCAGGTCGAGGTGGCTGGTGGCGAGCAACCCACCGCCGGGGTACATGTCGCGCTGCGCGATAATGACGCCCTCTGGCGTTTTCAGGTGAATGAAGATGCTCCAGTCGCGCTCAAACGGCTCGATGATCTGCCAGTCCATGTTCACCGTAACGTACTCGCCGGGGCGCACGGGTTCTTTTTGCACGCCCGCGCCCACCATGGCAATGGCACCGCTCTCGTCTTCGTCGGCAGGTTCATAGATCGTGAGCAGTGCGCCAATGTATTCTGGCAGTGGCGGGGGTTGGTAGCGTGGCGCGATCACAATAAGCGGTGCCATGAGCGCGACCCCCGCAAAGTAACCCACAGCGCCACCGGCAAGCACGTAACGCCCCCGCTCCCGGAACAACCAGCAAAGCCCCACTGCCATCCACACCGAGATGCTGCTGAGCGCAACGAAGATTAAACGTCCTTGCGACGCGGGCGTGATTGCCGTCCAGCGCAGATAGCCCGCAAACGTGATACCAATCCAGATGAAGGTGACGCCCGCCGCTAGCCACCAGCGCACCGGCTTGCCGTGTGTAGTAGCAAGCCGCACCAAGTAGATGACCACGCTGAACAGCGCAAACACCGCAATAACGTTAAAGCCGATGTACGCCCATGTGGGTAAGGGCAAGTTCACGCCGCCGAAAAAGCCCCAGTATGCCTGAATAAAGCTGAACCGCTCCGACCAGAGTTGTGCGGCATTCGCGGGGATGAGCCGCCGCCCGACAATATCCAGGAAGGTGTTTAGCCCGGTCGGGTCGCCGTACAGTTGCCAGTTGCGCAGGTACCACCACGCCGCGATGAGGTTCGTCAGCACACCACTGACCAGACCGCCTACCACAAATATCTTCCAGTCCCGGTAGCGCAACGCCAGCACACCCAGCACCGCCGCCACCACGAAGATCAAAAAGCCCACACTGCCCTTTGCTAGCAGCCCCATGCCCATTAACACGCCGATGAGCACGTAATCGCGCAACCGAGGGGGGCGCTCGCGCAGCAGCAGCCACACTAGCGTCAGGGTTATGCTGTTGCCCAGCAGGTTGCTCAGCGCATCATTGTTCACAGATCCCTGGATGTACAAGAACATCGGCAAAAACGCCACCAGCGCCGCCGCCGTCAGTGCCACTGCACCCCAATCTGGGAAGAGCTGCCGTGCCAGCGCATATGTAACGATCACGGTGCCCGCGCCCAGCGCAACAGACAGAAAGCGTGCAATGTGTACTGCCAGTGCCGTGCCCTGCCACGGGAACGCCTCTAGCTCCGGGCGGTGCACCATCATGTTGATGTTGCCGTCTGGGGGCAGGGTGCCAATGTTGGCGTGCGGGTTGATTTGCCGCACCACGTCCATGTCCGATGTGTCGATCCAAAACGTGAGCGCTGCTGCCATCATGTAGTACAGCGGGGGTTGGCTGCCCTCCTGCCGCCAGGGACCGTGGTTGTTCGGGTCTTGTACGGGTAGGTCGGCATTGTCCGCAATGTATTTCACCATGGGGTAGTGCCACAGCTCGTCAGAGACCTCAAACAGGGGTGAGGTCACGCTGTAGAGCGACGCCAAGGCGATGTATGCGATCACGATGATGCTGAGAAGGATACGGTGTGGGTTCAAGAAGCTCTCTTCGTCAGGGCGACTGGGATGCACGTCACTGCTGCGGTGTGACGCGCTGGTAAATGCCCTCGTAGTTGTTCACAATATTTGCCCAACTGAACGTTTCTGCCAGGGCAAGCGCCCCCGTCCGCAGTGCCCGGTTGAGCGACGGCTTGTTATAAAGGTGTGCCAGCGTTTCGGTCAAGGCTTGAACATCACCGGGGGGCACCAGCAGCAGGTTTTCTCCGTGGCGGAAGGCGGGTATTCCCACTGCTGGGGTTGTGGTCACGATGGCGGCACCGTAGTGCACCGCGATAATCATGCTGCTGCGCCGATAGGATGCACCATCACGGAAGGGCATGACGACGGCATCCGCTGTGGTGAGATAGGCGTGCAAATCAGCGTCGTGCACGTAGCCTGTCCAGCGGACATCTACCCCGGCAGTTGCTATCTGCGCATCAATCTCGGCGGCGTAGGAGGCGTTGGTGGGGTCGCTGCTGCCGAGCTTTTCACCGACCATCAACAGGCGGGCGGCGATGCCGCGCTCACGTAAATCATCCATTGCCCTGAGCAAGTCCTCCAGTCCCTTGGTTCGGTTCACAAAGCCAAAGAACGCCAACACAAAATCATCTGGCGCAGCGCCCACAAATTCACGGGCATTTACACCTGACGGGGCGGGCGCAAGCGCATTGCTGCCGATGGGAATGAGCGCTGTGCACGGGTGAAAGCTCAGCCGCATCAGGTCCTCCTGATTGGTTGCCACCACCCCAGCAGATGCCCGCGCCAGTCGCATCACAATCCAGGTGCGCAGGGCACCCGCTTTAGGGAACAGGTACGGGAAGCGTAAGTCATGGAAGGTGGTCACAAACGGTACAGGTAGGGCATCGGGCAGGAAGTGCACAAACGGCGACATGCCGTACGCTGCCGTCTGGTAGTGCATATTGACCACATCCAGTTGGTGCTGCTGCGCCCAGGCACGCACACGCTGCACCGCACTTATGCCCCAGCGCGTGACATCGGCGGTGAGGTGCACGCCAGTTACCTGCTCGCTCGCGCCCGGACTGCTGAACACAAACACACCGTGCCCCTGTTGTGCCAGCTTTTCCGCGAGCAGGCGCGTTTGTGTGCTGATGCCGCCGCGCATCGGGGGGTATTCCCCGCTGATGAGTCCGATACGCATGGGCTACGCCTGCAATCCTGACCGCAGCACGCGCCAGTACACGCCCACGCGCTCACGGCGCATATCGGGTTTATGGCGCAGCAGCCACTTGCTGCCCTCTACTATCAACTGCCAGCCAAAGCCAATCAGCAGGAACGCCCGCAGTGCTGTCGCGACGACTACGCCGTGATGCTTACGAAAGTAACGGATTTTACTGCGATTAAAGTGAATGTGCTTCCACGCGGATGCCTGGTCGGTGCTTTTGCCGCCGTGGTGGATAACTTGTGCGCTGCCCAGGTAGACCACACGCCAACCGGCGGATTTGGCGCGTTTGCACCAGTCTAGCTCCTCGAAGAACATCACGTAGCCCGCATCCAGCTCGCCAATCTGGTCGTAAACGTCATGTCGCGCCAGCAGCGCGTGCCCCTGCACCCAATCCACGTCGAATGTTGCGCGGTCGTCTGCCCCTGCAACGGTGTACCAGTCCAGCAGCGAACGCGGCGCAAGCGGTTGCAGCCATGTGCTCTCCAAAAAGCCAGTCGGCACTGTAGGGAAGCGGCGGCGTGATGATTGGGTGCTGCCATCGGTGTTCAGGGTGTGCGGTCCGACGATACCCACGTCAGGATTTTGATCCAGGTAGGCGACCATCTGCGGGAGCATATCGCCAATCACTTCGGTGTCCGGGTTCAGCAGCAGCAGGTGCCGCCCCTGTGCTTGCCCTAAACCAATGTTGTTGCCGCGTGTAAAGCCGACGTTCTCGTCCTGTGCCAAAAGCCGCACCCACGGGTAACGCTCCCGAACCAGTGCTACACTGTTGTCGCTGCTAGCGGAATCCACAACGATGACTTCTATCGTCAGGTCGCCCTGGTTCGCGTTAATGCTGTCCAGGCACGCGGCGAGCAAGTCCGCGACGTTCCAGTTGACGATGATGATAGACAGGTCGGTCATCACAGGTTAAACAGCCGCTCCGCGTTGGCAGTGGTGTGAGCGCCCATCTCCTCCGTGCTGATCTGATGTAGCGATGCCAGCCGATCCACCATGTAGGGGATGTAGGCGGGTTCGTTGCGTTTGCCCCGGTATGCCTGCGGCGTGAGGAAGGGTCCGTCTGTTTCGACTAGAATACGGTCTAGCGGCACCCGCGCAGCGATCCGGCGCAGGTCATCCGCATTTTTGTAGGTGATCGGTCCGGTGAAGCCCAGGTAGAACCCTGCCGCGAGCGCTCGTTCTGCCGCTTCCGGCGGCGCGGAAAATGAGTGCATCACGCCGGGGCGCTCTTGGAGCGCTGGCGGCAGCGTTTTTGCCCACGCCTCCAGAATGGGCACCACATCCTCGCTTGCATCGCGGTTATGGATGATAACGGGCAGTTCAAGCTCTGCGGCAAGGTCGAGTTGGGCACGGAAGGCACGCGCCTGCACATCCTTTGGCGACTTGTCCCAGTAGTAGTCCAGTCCAATCTCGCCAATGGACACAACTTTTTCTTCTGCCGCCATTTCGCGCAAGGCATCCACTAGTGCGTCGTCAAAGTCAGTGGTGTCGTTCGGGTGGATGCCCACCGCCGCGTACACACCGTCGTACTGCTGCGTGAGCGCGATGGCGGCGCGTCCGGTTTCCAGGTTAATGCCGGGGTTGATGATGCGCGTGACGCCCGCGTCGCGGGCACGCTCGATAACGGCATCGCGGTCGTCGTCATAACGGTCGAAGTTCAGGTGGCAGTGCGTATCGACTAGCATCCAGTTCCTTTGCGCTCTGTAAGCTACGTCTAAAGGCTATACTGCTCCTTGAGCAGCTTCAAGTCTGCTTCCACCATCATCTGCACAAGCTGCTCAAACGTGACTTGTGGTTCCCAGCCCAGGTTTTCGCCCGCCTTTGTGGGGTCACCCACGAGCAATTCAACTTCTGCCGGGCGCATAAAGCGCGGGTCTTGCGTCACGTAGTCGCGCCAGTTGAGGTCAACGCAGTCGAAGGCGATTTGCACCAGCTTTTCCACGGTGTGGGTTTGCCCGGTTGCGACGACGTAATCCTCGGGGGCGTCTTGTTGCAGCATCATCCACATTGCCTTCACATAATCCCCCGCAAAACCCCAGTCACGTTGGGCGTCCAGGTTGCCAAGGGGTAACGTTTGTGCCAACCCCAGCTTGATTTTCGCGGCGTGGTAGGTCACTTTGCGTGTGACAAACTCAAGTCCACGGCGTGGGCTTTCGTGGTTAAAGAGTATTCCGCTGGTGGCGTGCAGGTCGTAGCTCTCGCGGTAGTTCACGGTGATCCAGTGCCCGTAGACCTTGGCGACACCGTATGGGCTGCGCGGGTAAAACGGCGTGGTCTCGCGCTGGGGCACTTCCTGCACTTTGCCGAACATCTCGCTGCTGGATGCCTGGTAAAAGCGGATGTCCCGGTTGACCTGCATAATCGCGTCCAGGATGCGCGTGACGCCTAACCCGGTCACATCACCGGTGAACACTGCCTGATCCCACGACGTTTGCACAAAGCTCTGTGCTGCAAGGTTGTAGATCTCGTCTGGTTTTGCCTGCTGCAATGCTTTGGTCAGGCTGGCAGAATCGAGCATGTCGCCGGAGATGAGTTGAATTTGGTCTTGGATGTGGGCGATACGCTCGTAGTTGACGGTGCTGCTGCGCCGTACCAGCCCGTACACCTTGTAGCCCATGCCCAGCAGGAACTCTGCCAGATAGGAGCCATCTTGCCCGGTAATACCTGTAATCAGTGCCCGTTTCTCGCTCATAAGCACACTGCACCCCACACCGCGTTTGCGCAGTGGCGGGTGCCCTCCTTTCCGCAAAAGTGGTTAGTCAGAAGTCTGGTCTGAGGATTCTAGTTGCTTGACCCGCCCCCGGCAGTCATTCAGCACGTCCAACAGAGACTGCTCGAAGGTGTACTGGTGTGCCCAGCCTGTCTCTGTGCGCAGGCGGGTGGCATCGCCCAGCAAAATAGGGATATGCACCGGGCGCAGGCGGGTTTCGTCGATTTTCACTTCAATTTTCATATCCACGAAGTCCAGCAGGGTATCCAGCAGGTAGCGGATGCTTTGTGCTTCGCCACTCGCGACGTTGTAGACTGCGCCGGGGGTGCCCGCTTCCACAATGCGCTGATACGCCGCAACGATGTCGCGCACGTCGGTGAAATCCCGCTGTGCAGACAGATCGCCCACCTCAATGATGGGTGGTTGCAGCCCCGCCTCAATTTTCGCGACCTGCATCGCAAACGCAGGTGCCACAAAGCGCTCGTTTTGCCCCGGTCCGAAGTGATTAAACGGACGTGCCCGCATGATGGGTAAGCCGTGGCTTTCGTGGTACTGCATCGCCAGCATATCCTGTGTGACTTTGCTCACGCTGTAGGGGCTGGTGGGGCGGGGGGGTAAGTCCTCGTGCATGGGGATTTTGTCCGGCGTGACAACACCGTAAATCTCCGCAGAACTGACCACCAGCACCCGTGGCGCAATGTCCAGCTCTAGGCACGCCAGGATGAGGTTGAGCTGCCCACGAATATTATTTTCCAGTGTCTCCCACGGGTCGCTAAAAGAGCGCGGTACAAACGCCTGCGCTGCCAGGTGATATACCTGCTGCGGGCGCACCTCCGCCAGTAAACTACTCACGCTGTCCGGGTGGCGCAGGTCAAGCTCGTGGCAGTGGACGCCGGGCATATCGACCGTGCTTGTGCGCGTTGTGCCGTGCAGTTCGGCATCGGGCAGCGCCGCGTGCAGGTGACGTGCCAGGTGCTGCCCAACAAAACCGCTGATGCCCGTTATGAGAATACGCACGCTGCTTTACCCGAACTTGTGATGGTCATGGATATGGAAAAGAACGGGGAGCATTATAGCCAAGAACGCGATGCACGCTAGGTGCATCACTCCACGGGCAGCACCGGCAGCAAATAGGCGGTGAAGGGGGTATTGCCCGGGACGGCACTTACCACTACCTCGTAGCTCACCCCTGGGTCAAGCGTAACACCGTAGATTGCCGCCATGATGGTCACGTTGTTGGCATCATACACAAAAAGGTCGTACTCACCAGGTTCCAAAGCCACCGGGTCGTGCACTTCCCCAGAAAAAATCGCCAGGCTGGTGAACCCGGTGGCATCGTCCGGCAGCGGGACGGGGTCATCTGCTGTGCTCCGCCCGTCACCTGTGGGTCGAACCTCCAGGGCGCGGCGTGGTGCATACGCCAGCGCAAAACGCCGCGACCGCTCCAGGCTGGTGTTGATAAGGCGCACATTACTCTGTTGGGTGCGTTCTATGCCGCTGCCAAGCCGTTGCCGTTCCTGTGGAGGGAACACCGGGAACTCGCTGATCGTGTAGTTGCTGGTTTCAAGGTCGCCAAACAACACAAACGTGTACTGTTCGTCGCTTTGCAGCACGCGCCGGGTGGTATAGAGCGTTTCGCCGCTTGCCTGCTCAATGACTGTGAGTACGTGCTCACGTGCTGGCAGCGTGAGGGTAGGGGTGCGGTCGCCAGCGGGCAGGTCGCTGTCCACCGTGCCGCCATCAATTTGCAGTTCAACATCCTGACCAAGCGCGTTGATGAGGTAGAAGACAGGGTCTTCGAATGTGGGTTCGTTGGCACGCTGGATTGGCTCCTCCGCCCCAACGAAGCGCTCGAACACGAGCGCGTTATCACCATTGCTCCCTTCGCCTGTCACCAGCACGATGTAGCTGTGCCCCTCGCGGAAGTCTCGTTCGCCGACAAACTCCACGATGGTGTAATCGTTCTCGGTGCGGTCGGTCACGAACTCGAAGTCGCGCAGCCCCGACTCGAACGTGGCAACGGTTGGTTGGGCATAGGTGATGGTCAGTTGGCGTTCGTCGTTGCGGATGTCCTGCATTTGCGGCACGCTGCTAACGGCACTGATAAACGTGATGCGGGTTTCGTCTGCCTGTGTGGTGCTGCCGGAATCTTGATGGGTGATCAATCGCAGGTCATTTGCCGGACCGATGATCAGACCGAACACCTCATCATCAGGGCGCAGCAGCAGTCGGCTTTGCAGCAGCGGTGCTACCTGCGCTGGATCGCTATCTGTCTCGTAGATGGCGATGTCGTAGGTATCTACCGGGAGTTCAATGGCATCTTCGGTGTTGCGGTTGGAGAGTTCTGGCACGAGCAACTCGCCATCCAGGTAAATATCAACAGTGCCGATTTGCTGCGAGAGGTTGACGAGGGTGAGCGCTGACCGTGCGGGGACGTTCGCCTCAAACTCGATGATGATGGGGTTGTCCTGCGTGCCAGTGAGCACAAAGGTGTAGGCACGCCGACCCTGTAAACGCACATCGTAGCGCAGGGCAAGGTTCTCAAATTCCAGTGTGAGTGCGCCTGCATCGTAGATGAGTGGCTGGGATTGTTCCGCGTAGCCAATGCGCGGGAACGCGGGTGCCTCTGGCGCGTTCTGGCTTGGCAGTGATGTGAATGCGCCGTCAGGAATGGCATGGATGACCTGCACACGGCTGCTTTCTGTTGCAAGCGCCTGCATGTTCTCCTCAAAAAAGGCAATTGTTTCGTCCGGCATGAGCACAGCGATAACTGCCGCCCCTGGCGCTAATGAGACGGTTTGCGTGAGCAGCGGTGGGTCTGCACTGCGCCCACCAGATGCAACCAGCCGCAGTTCATACTCCCCGGCGGGGACCTGCGCTTGCCCGGTTGCCTCGGCATAGTCCAGGCTAAAGCCAACAACCTGCTCGTTCAGGTAAACATCAACTTCTGGCAAAATTGATGCGGTGTGCACAGTGCGGAAAGTTGCCTGCGCGACCGTCTCCCGCTGCTGTGGAGCCAGGTTGTCCCGCAGTTGTTCCGTCGGGATTTCAGTTGGTAGTGGCGGGTTCGTTGGGAACGGTGTGGCGGTGGGTGCCGGGGTGTTGGTTAGCGGGATGGGTGTTGCCGTTGGTGTGGCGGGGGCGGGGGCACATGCCCCGGTTAGCAGCACCAGCACAGTAGCAGCACAAAGTAATCGAGACACGCAGTTCACTCCTTACCCATACGGTCACTTTGCGTTAATTGTACGCGAAAACGCCGCTGCTGCGGCACAGGACTTCTGTTTAGGGAAGTTGCACAGTGGCAAGCACGAGGCGGGTAGGGTCATCAGTATTGGGTGCCGATAGCGGCAAGCGGTCGCCTGTTTGCCAGTTGTAGGCAATCGCTGTGAGGTGGTACGTGCCAGCGGGCAGTTCACTTGTAGGCAGGCGGGTCTCTAGCAGCAGCGTCAGCTGCGGGGGCAAACCCATATCGTGTTGTGCCACAAGCTGACCCTCCGCCAGCAGGTGCAGCCCCACGGAGTAGGTGTTTGCCGGGATGTCCTGCAAGGCGTGCCAGTGTGTGTGAACGGATAACCCATCCGCATTAACTGTTGGTTCGGTTGCCCCTACCAGGGTAACACCGCCGCCGAACACCGCGATGGGGGTGCTGGTAGGGCAGTAGGCGCTCATCTGCGCGTAGAGCGTAATGCTCGTCAGGTCGTCCAGTGCCCAGGTTTCGCAAACGGTGTGCGATGCCATAACCGCACGCTCAAATGCCCCCAGCTGTGGCTCCGGCGGGTAGCGGTGGTCTGTGCCCAGCCACACCCGCGCCGCGCCGTCAGCGTATGCTTGCATCACGTCTTCGCTCTCCAATGACTCGATGAGTTCTGCGCGAATGGGCAGCCCTTCTGTGTAGAAATCAAAGGGCACGCGGGTGCCCCATGGGAACTTTGGCGCATGGAACGCCAGCACGTCTGCTGGGGATACGTGAGTATCCACGGTTGTGCGCAGGTCTCGCCATGCAAGTTCACGGGACTCTCCGGCAAATACCACGTTGCCGTCCCAGGTTGCCCAAAGCCCCACAATTGCCCACACGCCCAGCAATCCAGCAGCAGCGACACGCCGCCAATGCGCGAGTGTCGCCACACCTACCCCGGCTAGCAATCCCAGCGGTACCCACAGCCCGGCGAGGTAGCGTTCGCGTCCAGGGATAATCAAGCCCATCCACTGGTTCACGGCGATGACCGCCAGTGTGCCGACGACTGCGATGAACAGAATGAACCGGGTTGCTGCCCGCCGCTGACCTCGCCACGCCGCGAACATGCCAACTGCAAACACAAATGCCGCCAGCAGTGGCAGCCCATTGCCAAAAAAGCGCAGCGCCGCCCACCCGACCTGCGGCGGTGTCATTGCCAGTGCATCTAGGCGGGCGTTTGCTTCGTTTCTGGCGATGCCGTCGCCGAGCATTAGCAGCGCGGGCGTGAACGCAAGCGCTACGGGCACCGCCAGTGCAAGGGGTGCCCACCAGCGCCGATTTTTGGGTGCCAGCAGCACATGGTACAACGCCAGTACGGGCAGCAGCAGCGCAATGAAGTAGTGCGCGTATAGCATCCCCAGCGCACCAATTGCTAAGCCCAGCGCGTGTACGCGTGTGGGGCGCACATACGTGAGGTGCCAGTAACACCACAGCACGAGCGCAAGTGACGCCATGCCCAGTATGAACGCGCGTGCCTCGTGTGTGAACTGCACAAAGTAGGCGGATGTCCCCAACACAATCGCGGCACCGTAGCCGCCCCACGCGCCAAACATCGCTTGCCCGGCGCGGTATTGCAGCGACAGGCACAACAACCCCATCAATAGGCTAAGCGCCCGCACGCCGAACTCGCTCCAGCCGAGGGCACCGCCCCACAGGTTAAGAACCAGCGGGTAGCCCGGCGCTTGGTCTGGCGCGTTGATTTGCAGCGATGCCCACACCTCTGGCAGGGTTTTCGGTCCCATGTGAGCGCCACCCGCGTGCAAGTAGCTGCGTATTTCGTCGTACCACAGCGCGTCGGCATCTAGCCCGGGCACGGAGACCGCCGCAAAGACCAGCAGCAGGGGTATCATCCACCACCAGCGGTATTGTGTTTGTGTTTTCGGGTTCATGGGGGTGCCTACAACGTGCGAAAGGTGGGGGCGTGGCGTGCGCCACACCCCATGGGTTGCGTGTTACGCGCCCTCGTCGATGATGAGTTCCTCAACGTCAAACGGGTCGCCGTTGAAGGTCAGATCTACGAAGCCGCCAGCGATCCAACCGGTTGCTCCCTCAAACTCCACGAACAGCCAGTCGCCGGAATTGTCGCGGGCGGTAACGATCAACTGCGTGCCGCTGGGCACCAGCCCTAAAGACTCCGCGCCGGAGTCCGGGTCGCGGCGCAGTTGCAAGTTTGCACCCGCGTCAATCTCCACGGTGGCAACCACCTGATTGCGCAGTGGGTCTTCGGTTTCGCGAATGGGCGGTGCGGCACCTGCGCCCAGTTCGCCGCGTGTAGACGGATCCTCGAAGAGCAGCAGCGTGCGTGCTTCCATCTCGTCAAAGTCGATTGGCTCGCCGCGCCACTGATATTGGATGTACTGTGTGGATACCCAGCCCGTAACCTCTGCACCCTCCGGTGTCACGTAGCGGATGTACGCCCACTCTGCGTTTTCCGCAGCGCCTACGCCCGGTAGTTCACTACCGTCGATTTCAAACCCGATGAGTTCCAGCACGGTGCCTGCCTGGATGAGGCTGAGGGTCTCGCCAGCGGTGCTGGGTGTGCGGCGGATTTTCAGGTTCACGCCGGGGTTCAGGTTGAACACAATCGCCACGACCACGTCATCGGCGGGTTGGGGCGATGTGACTTCGGTGTTGAGTGCCTCGCCAAACGCATTGTTCGGGATGGTTGGCAGGTCGGCAAGGCGCTGGTCTGTGCCATCTGCTGCGCTCACCGCCAGGAACTCCGCCCGCGTCCAGGCGTTGATCGTGCCGCCGTCTGGGGTGGTGTAGGTTACATTGAGCCAGGTGTTGTTCTGGTCAATGTCCTGGTTCGCCTCAATGTTCTCTGCTGGGTCGGTGTAGTTGTCGATTTCGCGCTGGATTTCCTGGCTGAACAGACCTTCGATCTGTACCGGGGCACCCTCACGACCGTTCACGTCCAGCACTGCACCGGACGGTGCCAAGCCCAGCGAGAGCGCGTTTTCGTCCGGGTATTGGCGCAATTGGATGTTGGCACCGGGGTCGATAATCACGCGGGCAGTGGGCACGCCAGTTGTCGGTTGTGCTGCGACGACTTCCGCAGGTGTGGGGGGCGCGACTTCTTCTGCCACGACAGGCGCTTCGGTTGGTTGCGGCTCTGCCTCCACCACTTCAACGTCTTCCGCTTCCTCGGTAGCAATCGCTTCTACCTCTTGCTCCTCTTGCTCTGTCTCGCGGGTTTCGACGTCGGGTTCTTCCATGGCAACCAGTTCAGCCTCGGCGCTCTCGACCGAGACGACAATGGCGTCGCCGTCTGCTTCAACCACGGCGGCGGCGGTAGCGCTTTGTGTGATGCTTACGCTTGCCTCGGTGAGCACGGTGGTTGTTTCCGTCTCCGTGATTTGCAGGTCGTAGTCACCAGCGGGCACAGGGAACGCAACCGTGGTCTCGCCTGCCGACAACCCGGCAACAATCAGGTTTTCACCCTCAAACACATCAACAGCGGGTGCGGCTGCCACATCGTGCGTGATCTGTAGGAAGCCGTCCTCGGGTCCGGGGTTCACCGCCGTCGCCAACAGCATCACTTCAGGGGCGTCTAGCGTGCCATAAACCACCACCATGTAGGACGTGCCTGTTGCTGGGGCGAACACAAACGGCTCCTCGAAGATTGCGTCTGCAATTTCGCTGCCAGAGGGCACGACGTTCATCGGCAATTTGATAACGGGCAGGTCTAGGGTGCCAAACGGAACGCCAAATTCCAGTTCTGGCACAACAGGACGCCCATCTGCCAGCACCACATCAACGACGGGACCGCCGTCAATGGCGTGGATTGCCGTGATGCGCGTCTCACCGAAGTCGAGCGGGTCGACATTGTCTACATAGGGGATAAACCCATTCGCGTTGCTGACGACGAGCGTAATGGGGTCGGCGCCTGTAGTGATCGTTTGCCCGAACAGTTCATCAGCTTCGCCCGCAGCAGTGACGCTCACTTCGATGTCACCTGCTGGCACGTCGAGATAGTCTGATGCGGCGCCAAACGGCACGCCCTCTGCAATGGGGGTGCCATTCACGAAGATGTCTACGTCGGGGGCATCTACAAAGGTGTGGACAAAGCGTACTTGTGCCTCGTCCTGTGCTTCTACGTTGGTTGCCGCGCCAGCCAGCACAAGCAGCAGGCACACAGCAAAAATGGTCAGCCGTTTAATGGTCATCATCGGCGGCACTTCCTCTGGTTACTATTCTGGTTCTAGTCGTTTAGGAGCATGGGGTGTGTTACAAGCGGGGTGCGCGGGGCACCCCACAGGATCGTCTTTTCTATTCTGTCGCAGACCTAGGTGCCTTCTTGCCACTGGTTCAGGTAGCGCACCTGTTCTTCCGTCAGCTTGTCGATCTTGACGCCCATTGCTTCTAGCTTCAGGCGAGCAATCTCTTTGTCCACGTCGTCTGGAATCTTGTAGACGTTCGGTTCCATGTTCTTCGCGTTCTTGATCATGTACTCTGCACCCAATGCCTGGTTTGCAAAGCTCATGTCCATCACGCTTGCCGGGTGCCCCTCTGCTGCCGCCAGGTTAATCAGGCGACCCTCACCCAGTACATAGACCTTCTTGCCTTCGATCTGGTATTCCTGCACGAACGGGCGCACCAGCTTCGGCTCGCCGTCTGCCATATCTGCCAAGCCCTTCAGGTTCAGCTCCACGTTGAAGTGCCCGCTGTTGGCAATCATCGCGCCGTTCTTCATGGCGGCAAAGTGGTGCGTGTCAATCACATTGATGTCGCCTGTGGCGCTGACGAAGATGTCGCCGACGGGTGCTGCTTCCATGATCGGCATCACGCGGTAGCCGTCCATGACTGCTTCCAGTGCCTTCATCGGGTCAATTTCTGTCACGATGACATTGGCGCCTAGCCCGTGGGCACGGTTCGCAATGCCACGGCTGCACCAGCCATACCCGCAGACTACCACAGTGCGCCCGGCGATCAGGATGTTGGTTGCACGGATGATGCCGTCCATGGTGGACTGCCCGGTGCCGTAGCGGTTGTCGAACAGGTGCTTGGTCTCGCTGTCGTTAACGGCAATCACCGGGAACTTGAGCGCCTTGTCGTTTGCCATCGCACGCAGGCGGATCACACCGGTGGTGGTCTCCTCGGTGCCACCGACGATCTCTTCGATGAGTTCGGTGCGCGTCTTGTGGATTTCGCTCACGAGGTCAGCACCGTCATCCATGGTGATGTGCGGCTTAAAGTCCAGCGCTGCCTTGATGTGGTCGTAGTAGGTGCTGTCGTCTTCGCCCTTGATGGCATAGACAGGGATTTCGTAGTTTGCTACCAGCGATGCAGCAACGTCGTCTTGCGTGGAGAGCGGGTTGCTCGCGCACAGAACCACATCGGCGCCGCCCACTTGCAGCGTGTGCATCAGGTTGGCGGTTTCGGTCGTTACGTGCAAGCACGCAGAGATGCGAACACCTGCCAGCGGCTTCTCCTTCTCGAAGCGCTCGCGGATGCTGCGCAGCACGGGCATTTCTTGCTCTGCCCACTCAATGCGGTAGCGCCCGCCAGTTGCCTGGCTCAGGTCTTTCACGTCATGTTGTACGGTCAATTTACCACTCCTACTCAACTAGCTCAGTGTTACTAAAAAATGATTTCTGGTTAGGTTTTCATCAGAACAGGTGCATTCTAGCATACGTTGAAAGGCATGTCGCCACACGTTTTGCTAATGTTGTCTAAACTTTTTCTGATGTCAGCAGCTTGTCCAGCAGCCCTTTGTCGTCAAAACGGGTGCGAAAGCGCTCAACAAACTCCCGCCGGGTGAAGTGATGGTTTTGCGTGCCCACCTGCTCCAGCACATAGGTTGCGCACAGGGCGCCCATCTGCGCGGCAAGCTCAACAGTCCACCCCTCGGCGAGCCCACGCAGCAGCCCGGCGCGGTAGGCGTCGCCTACACCCGTTGGGTCTTTCACATGGTCGGTTTTGAAGATGCCCACATGCTTAACGGTGTCATCAACGTAAATCTCAGAGCCTTTTTCGCCCTGCGTGACGATGAGAATATCGACCAGTTCGCGCAGTTGGAACATTTCCAGCCCGGTTTTCTCGCAGATGACATCTGCCTCGTACTCGTTGACGACTAGCAGGTAAGCACCTTCTACGCATTGCCGCAGTTGCTCCCCAGTGAGGCGTGGCACCTGCTGGGATGGGTCTGCAAAGAAGCGAATGCCACGTGTGCGGCACTCGCCGCTGAGTTGCAACATTGCCTGCGGGTCATTCGGGGAGATAACGAGTACATCGGGCACTTCATTGGTCACGCTGGAGAGCGTGTGCTCGCGTGCCAGCCCCATCGCGCCGGAATAGAACGATGCGATCTGGTTGTTATCTGTATCTGTGTTGGCAAAAAACGATGCAGTAAACACATCATCGTGCACTTGCACTAAGCTACAATCGACACCCGCTTCCTCAAGGTGTTCTTTATAGTCGCCGAAGTCGCGCCCGGCAGTGCCGAACAGCTTGGGCTTCATGCCCAGCAGCGCCATGTTGTAGGTGATGTTTGCGGCGACACCGCCCCAGTGCTTGGTCATGTCGTCCACCAGAAAGCTAAGGCTGACGTGATCGAGACGTTCTCGGATGATGTGCTCTTTAAAGCTGCCGGGGAAGCGCATGAGGTAGTCGTAGGCGATGGAACCAGTGACGATAATGTTTTGCATGAGTTATTTCTCGCTGTAACGGGCAGATGCTCGGTAGGATTTCATAAAACGACGCCAGAGTATATCATTAATCTGGCACCTATAAAAAGCACGAGAAAACCATACCATGACCGTATTCGACCAAACCCGCCTAACGAACGTCCCCTATGGCTTTGACAAAGACCTGCTGCGTCGGGGTTTCTATGCAGATAAATACTTTGAGAACGTGCGGCAAATACTAGCGGGCATCGCCCGTGATGGCGCAACCTACGCCGACTTTGGCGGCAATAGTCCTCGCGCTTTGCCCATAAACCCATCGGGTTTGAACCTGGGTGAGCTTGTGGTTGAGGCACAGATATTCAATCGGCGTAAGCCCCGTGCGCTGATTGCAGGTATTGATGCGGCGCTGTGGATGCTGCGGAACTGCACAGGTTACTTTGATGAGAACGGCGCGTTTGTGGAGACGTGGCAAAACCTGGATGTCACCGCTGTGCATGACGGCGTGTGGACGGAATATGGCGGCGACCCGATGGCGGTGCAAACGGTGCTGGAAATCCGGGGGCGCTACCGAGATTTTGCCGTGCTGGAAACCACCATGTTGGGGGTGCTCTCTCGTGCCAGCCGCATCGCCACCAATGTGTACAACGTGCAGGCCGCAACGAATGGCAAGCCACTATTGTTTTTCCCTGCCCGCTTTGATGTGCCGGATGTGCAGGCGGTAGATGGTTATGCGTATTGGCTGTCCGTACAGCGCTACAAGCACGATAGCGGATTAGAGGTTGCGCCGCTGGTGAGCACAGACGCACAGGGGGCATGGTGGGGTGGTAAGGGCGGCGGCACCGTTCCCCACGCACTGATTGCAAACTTCCTGGCGGATGCCCCCGCTGCTATGCGAGCGTTCGCTCGTTATATCCCCGCGGGGGTGCCGCGCATTGTGCTGGCAGATTTCAACAACGACTCCGTGGGGGCAGCGCTGGAGACCCTGCGCATCTACTGGCAGCAGTACACGGCGGCGCTCGCGGCAGGTGACGAAGATGCCCAGGCACGCTGGACGTTGAACGGCGTCCGTTTGGACACAGGCGGCACGCTCGTGGACGCAACGCTGCAACCTGATGGCAGGCCGGGTGTGAACGAGGATTTGGTGTGGGCGGTTCGGCGTGCCCTGGACAATGCCTGGCAGGCGTGGGATGTGCCCGCTGGCCTGCAAGCGACCGCACAGGACTACTGCAAGAACGTCGGCATTACTGTGTCTGGCGGGTTCACGCGGGAGAAAATTGAGCGCTTTGAGGCAGCGGGTGTGCCCGTGAGCGCGTACGGTGTTGGGTCGAGCTTGTTTTCTAACGAGAGCAGCCTAGGCACCAACACGGACTTCACCATGGATGTGGTGCGTGTGAAGCTGGGCGATGAATGGGTGCCGATTGCAAAAGTGGGGCGGCAGCCGTGTGATAACCCCGACCTGCGTCAAGTTAACCTGAGCGTTTTCTCCGAGTAGCAACGCAGCCAAACAAACTAATTGTGTAAGCAAAGCGAGGGCACACTATGCCTATTCTCGACAAGATGAACCAGAACAACATGCCGGACGACGACGATAACCGCCCGCGCAAACCAATCAACTTTGACGATGTGCCGCCAGACAACCCCAAACGCCAGCGTCAAGCACCCGAGTTGCTGCCTGCCCGCAAGGGACGGGCGCAAATCTCGATGGCGGCGCTGGTTGAACGCATTGTCGATCAGTTCCAGGCGGAGCATACACCGGATGACAGCGCTGTGCGTGCCGCCCAAACCCGTGCAGACCGTGCCTCGCTGCTGCTGCCCGTGGTGGATTATGTGCTGGGGGTGGAGTCCGTGGTGGTGGATGAGGTGGGCAAAACCGATGTGCTTCAGCAGGCATACAGTGCACTGTTTGGCTTCGGTCCGCTAGATCGGTTTATTGATGACGAGACCGTAACCACCGTCAGCATTGAGGGCGCAGAGAAGATTTCCATCCGGCGCGGGCACGGTGAGCTAGAGGCGGTACCGCCGATGTTTGAGGACAACGGGCACTTCAAGCAAATTGTTGAGCGGCTGTTGGCGCGGTGCGGCGTCAAGCTGCGTGATGACATGCCAATTGTGGAGGCGGGGCTGCGGGCAGAAAATGGGCGCTTTGTGTCCATGAGCATGTTCGCCCCGCCCGTGACCTATGCGCTTAGCCTGGATGTGCGTTTGCACCCGGTGGCGGCACCCACGCTGGCGGCACTGGTGGAACGCGGTACGCTCACTGAAGGCACGGCGGCAGTGCTGCGGGCACTGGTGCAGTCCGACTATGGCTTCACAGTGGTGGGGCAGCCAGAGAGCGGCAAGACGATGACGCTCTCCGCGCTGTTGAGCGAACTGCCCAACCCGGCGCAAGCAGTTGCGGTTGAGCGCACAGGTGAGTTGCATCTGCCGGACGGCATGGCGCGGGCGGTCGTACAGTGGCCCCAGGGCACGAGTGGTGAAAGTGGTGAAAACGAAGAAGACGCAGGGGTCACATTTGGTGAGCAAATCCAGGTACAGGCAGGTGAGGGTTACCGCGTTATCGTGCTGGACGAGGTGCGGGCAGACGAGCCACACACCATCGCCCCGTTGCTAAGCGCGGACGAGGACGATACCGCAAACGCCTCCCGGCTCATCTGGTCGTTCCGGGGTGCGCCGGATAGCAAGCGACTGGTGAGTGCGCTTGGGATGCTGGCACGGCGTGCCGATGTCGCCAATGGCGAGGCACTGGTGCGCAACCTGTTCACACGGATGCCGTTTGTGGTGTCCGTGCGGCGGCTGGCAGGCAAAATCGAACTGCGCGAGCTAGGCGAGTGGGTATACCCGGACGGCAGCGATTACGTCGTCTATCGCCCGCTGTTGCAAACCTCCGGCGGGGAAACGTACCCCACCGGGGACATGCCTGCCCATGCGCTACCGGGCATTGACGCAGCGTTCTGGGCGGCGGAGGGCTAGTCGTTCACCGCTTTTGCCAGGTTTTGCTCAAACGGGGCGCTGATGATGCCCTTTTCTGTGATGAACCCGGTGATGTAGCGGTGCGGCGTTACGTCGAAGGCGGGGTTACGCGCATTAAATGTATCGGGCACAAGCGGGTTGCCGTACGGCTTGCGCACCTCGTCTAAGCTGCGCTCCTCAATCGGGATTTCTGCGCCGCTCTTGAGCGCAAGGTCAATCGTGCTGATGGGGGACACGCAGTAGAACGGGATGCCGTTCTCTTTGGCGAGCACGGCAATCTGGTAGGTGCCGATTTTGTTGGCAAAGTCACCGTTCGCTGCTACACGGTCTGCACCGACGACCACCATTTTGATCTCGCCGCGCTGCATATAAAAGCCGGCGGCAGTATCCGGGATGATGTCGTAGGGCTGCCCAAGCTGTTCCATTTCCCACGCGCTAAGGCGGCTGCCCTGCAAGCGCGGGCGGGTTTCGTCCAGCAGCACATGGAACTGCTTGCCCTGCTCATAGGCGCTGCGGATGACGCCAAGCGCAGTGCCGTACTCTACCGTGGCAAGCGAGCCTGTGTTGCAGTGGTGCAGCACGGTGTAACCATCTTCGATGAGCGCTGCCCCATACTGCCCCATAGCACGGTTGATCGCCACGTCATCGTCGGCAATCTGCTGGGCAGCGTCTAGCAGGGCGTTGCGCAGCGCGTCCGGGTGGGTGAACTCGCCGCTCTCTGCCATTGCCATCAGCTTGTCCACCGCCCAGGCAAGGTTCACTGCCGTGGGGCGAGATGCTTTCAGCACGTCCGCGGCGGTGTGCAGGTCTGCTAGCAGGGCATCCATGTCTGTGGCGGTGCTTTGCTGGGCAGCAAGCGCAAAGCCAAAGCCCGCCGTCGCGCCGATGGCAGGTGCGCCACGCACGGTCATATCGGTGATGGCGGCGGCGACTTTTTCGTAGGTGTCCAGGTCTACGGTGTCGCTCTCCCACGGGATTTTCTTCTGATCGACAAGGCGGACTTTGCCTGCTTCCCACGCTACTGTTCTCATGATTATGTCCTCCGTGACTCGTGTGATGTGAAGTGTGGCGCATTGTAGCAAAAACAAAAGGGCACCGCAGTGTTGCGATGCCCTGGGCAAATTCCTGTTCTTGGGGACTATTGCTTAGCTGTTTGCCTGCTCAATCGCGGCGGACAGAACGGTGTAAGGCGGTCCGCCGGAGGCGTGCTGTGGCGAAATCGGCTGGAGCGGTCCGCCTTCGCCCAGGCGAACACGGATAGCAGGGGTTCCGCTAACGCCCGCCGACTGACCCAGGCGGCTGTCTACCTCGAACTGACGCGCTTCGCGGGTGCAGTTCAGCATTTCCGTGTAGCTGATGTCCAGGCGCTCTGCAAACTGCTGGGCGGAGGTCTGCGTCCAACCCCGGCTCGTCAGGTCGAACATTACATCATGCGCGACCCAGAAGTTGGCATCCTGTTCTACGGCGCACTCGGTCAGCCGGGAGGAGAAGCCAACAGGCTCTGCGCGGTCAGTTGTGATGAAGTAACGGTATTCCAGCTTCGCCTGCCCGGTGGCGACATAGTCTTCGATGACGCGCTCAATGGTGCTGGTGTAGGTCTGGCAGTGTGGGCAGCGGAAGTCCGCAAATTCAACGATGGTAATCGGGGCGTTCGGGTCACCCAGGACGTGGGCACCGTCACTGGTCACGCTCTGCGGGATCTGCGAATAGTCGAACTTGGCACCGCGTACGGCGGCACTGCTGGTGCTAAAAACGATGGCGACAACAGCGATCACCACGGCAATGGCAATCACGCCGCCGAGGATAATCATACGCTGGCGGTTGTTGTTTGCCGAGCCCTGTACTACTTTAGACTGTTTTGCTGCATCCATACTCTGCTTTGCTCTCTCATACTAACGAATGTTATGTTCCAAGATTGTGTTGCACTTTAGTCGAAAAGTTTGTAGCGGACAACACAAATTCACAAGATTACGACATTACCTCACTTTAGGAACGGGATGAGCCACGGGACATCGCGCTGGTACTGCACATACGGTTCCCCGAACAGATCAACCATCGTGCGCTCCTCGAACAATGACCCCACTACAAAGTACACCGTTGCCGCGATCACAAACACAAGCCAGTTGAGCGTCATGCTGGGCGTGAACCACAATACCAACAACGAAAAGAGGTACAGCGGGTGCCGCACGAAGCCGTACAAACCATCTGTGCGCAGCGGTTCATCTGGCAGCGGGAGGGGTTCCCCGCTGAGGTAGGCACGCAGTTGGCGTGTGCCCGCAAAGCGCCCAGTATCTACTTGTAGCACGCTTGTGGTTAGCCCCACCAGCCCAATCAACTGCAACACGCGGAACACCACCGCCCAAAAGCCCTGCAAGTTCCACACATCGTTACCGGGTTGCAGCCCTAGCACAACGAAAATCGGCATAAACGTCACCACAGCGAGAACATTGTATGTGATGCGATACAATCCCTCGTACGCACGGTCTCCCATCCTGGTACGTATGCGTGACTTTACCGAGAGCCGCGCTAGAATACTGTGCGACACAGCAAAGACAAGTGTGAAGACAAGCAACAAAATTAGAGTCATTGTTAGCTCTCCTGAAAGGAAACCCCATGATGCGGGCAGTAGACATCATCGCCGCCAAGCGCGACGGACACCCACTGACAAAAGCGCAAATCGACTGGTTCGTAGCGGGTTACACCCGGGGCGACATCCCCGACTATCAAGCTGCCGCACTAATCATGGCAGTATACTTACAGGGTATGACGCGGGATGAAACCTACAATCTTACAATGGCGTTGGTGAAGTCTGGCGACGAGATTGATCTCTCCGATATTACGGATTATGCCGTGGACAAGCATTCATCTGGCGGAGTGGGCGACAAGACATCGTTGGTCGTGCTGCCGCTGGTATCCGCAATGGGCATCCCGGTTGCGAAGATGAGTGGGCGTGGGCTGGGCTTCACAGGTGGCACGCTGGACAAGCTAGAATCCATCAAAGGCTATCGTGTGGAACTGTCCACGGGTGAGTTCCAGCGGCAGACGCAGGAAATTGGCATTGTGCTTGCCGGGCAAACGGGCGAGCTTGCTCCGGCGGACGGCAAGTTGTACGCGCTGCGCGACGTGACCAGCACAGTTTCCAGTTTGCCGCTGATTGCCAGCAGCATTATGAGCAAGAAGATCGCTGGGGGCGCACGGGGCATTGTGCTGGACGTGAAGGTGGGCGAGGGTGCGTTCATGCGAGAATTGGAAAGCGCCCGCGAACTGGCACGCATTATGGTGGGCATTGGCGCAGATGCTGGACGCAATGTTGTGGCAGTCATCAGCGATATGAACCAGCCGCTGGGTAAGGCGGTGGGCAACGCGCTGGAACTTGAAGAGGCGATAGAAACGCTCAACGGCGACGGTCCGCCGGGGTTCCGCGCACACTGCGTGGAAATTGCCAAGCACATGATGATGCTTGCTGGGCAGGGCGAACGCTGGACGGACGAGCAGGCAGTGCAGGCAGAACTGACAGAGCTACTCGATAACGGCAAGGCGTTCGGCAAGTTCCGCGATATGGTGCAAAAGCAAGGTGGCGATGTGAGCATGGTTGACGATCCCACCCTGCTGCCTCATGCCCCGGTAGAACACGTCTTAAAAGCAGACCGTGCGGGGTACATCTCACGCCTATCCGCGGATTTGATCGGGACTGCGGCGATGCGCCTGGGTGCCGGGCGCGAGCGCAAGGGTGACCCCGTGAACCATGCTGTTGGGCTACGCATTCATGTGAAGGTGGGTGACGAGGTGACGACCGCGACGCCGCTGTTAACGGTTTATGCCAA
>CAYVGI010000003.1:0-18424 GCA_964451095.1 uncultured Anaerolineaceae bacterium | reverse complement strand
GGGTCTTGCTCGGTGGTGTCCACCAGCGGCGGGTTCCACTGTCCCACCACGAGTGTGTACGCCTCAAGCGTGTCTAGCACGGTTGGCTCCGCCGCGTGGACGCCCAGCACCAGCACACCCTTAACCAGCGGGTCTTTGTTCAGCGCGCGGGCACGGTCGTGCGCCGTGGTCACACTGCCGCCGTCGTCCACGGCAAGCAGTTCCAGGTCGATGCGGTTGGTGTCCGCAATCGCAAGGCGGGCGGCATACAATGCCTGATAGCCGACTTCATGGTAACGTCCTTCGAAGGGTGCTAGCAGCGCAATCCGCGTGATTTCGGGCGACCTCGCCACCGCGCAGCCGCTCAACAGCAGCGCTATCACAACCAGAGCATGACCAGTCGCGACGCGTAACACTATCCGGTGCATCCGTTGCGCAGGTGTTCTTCGTACGTTTCGGCAAATTCGTGGTAGCCGCTGCGGTTGCACTCTGCACGGAAGAAGTAGTAGGGTGTTTCTGGCGGGTAGATTGCTGCTTCGATGGACGCAATACCTGGGTTGGCGATGGGTCCGGGGGGTAAACCCTCGTTCAGGTACGTGTTATAGGGGGAGATCACGCCCGTGTAGTCCGCACGGGTGATTTGTGCCCACCATGTGCCGCGTGTGTTGTTGAGCGCATATTGCACGGTTGGGTCTGCGCCCAGGTTCATGCCAATTGCCAGCCGATTGCGATACACACTGGTGATGAGCGGGAACTCGTCGTCGTGGACTGCCTCACGTTCCGCAATTGATGCCAGCGTGACCACCTCGAAGACCGTGATGTCTTGTGCCAGCGCATCGTTAACCAGCGGCACGGTGACGCGCTGACGGAAGGTATCGAGCAATGTGTCGCGCAGTTCTAGCGGTGTGACGGACGGCGGCAGGATGTATGTGTCCGGGTAGAGGAAGCCTTCCAGCGAGGCACCCGCTGGCAGGTCAACATAGGCGGCAAACTCTGCGGGTACGTCGCTACCCTCGCTCACAACAGCGAGAAAATCGTCCCCACTGAAGCCGAAAAGCCTGTTCTGGTCGATTGCCGCCGCAATCTCCTCCATGCGCCAGCCTTCCAGGATGCGGAACGGGATTTTACTGCTGTTGGAGTCCGTCAGCAGGATAGCGATTTCCGGGATGGTGAGGCTGTTCGAGAGGAAATAGGTGCCCGCCTCTAGCTGCACGTCAATGTCGTTCGCGACCGCGTAGTCCACAAACAAGTCGGCGCTGGTAATCAACCCGGTGCGCTGGAGCTTGTCGGCAATCCCCTGCGTGGATGTACCGGGTTCCACGACAAAGCGCTGGGGTTGCGTGCTAATGCCCGCTGGTGAGTACAGCACGTCGCGTTGCAGGCGCAGCGAGATCTGTGCAGACCAGTCTCGCGTAGCCACAACGGGACTTTCCCCAGTGATGACAACGAGTGCCACCACGCATGCTATCGCGGTGAACACGAGTGCAGCAAATACGATTGCCAGTACCAATATCAGTCGGCGCATAACCGTCCCCACATGCTTGCTTCGCCCGGCATTTTACACGCAGTCGGATGTTGCTGTTAGGGAAAAGCGCCACTCAATAGCCTGTTGAATTCGTCGGGTGCGGTGCCAGCCCATCTGCCAGTGCGTTGAGGTAACTTTGCAAAATGATACGTGCGGCGAGGTCGTCAATCGGTGCCGCTTTAGGTCGGCGCTGGCGTTTTGCCAGCGCCTTTGCATCCGCGCTGCTGAGCTGCTCGTCCCACAACAGCACAGGCAGCGCCACGATGCCCCGCAGACCCTCCACCCAGTTACGCACGGCGTCTGCCTGTTCCGTGCTGCCGCCCACGTTGCTCGGCAGCCCGACAATGATGGCAACAGCGCCCTGTTCCGTTGCTAGCTGCTTGAGCGCCGCAAATGTCGCTGCATCGTCGTTGTTCACGTCGATAATGGTTAGCTCACGGGCAGTGATGCCTAGCGCGTCGCTCACTGCGACACCGATGCGCTTTAGCCCGTGGTCGATTCCGAGTAGCCTGCCGATCATGAGGGTACCCCCTCTAGGTGTATACGAATGCGCAAGGGCAGTATTGGCATCTGGCGCAGCCACGCGGGGGATAGGCGAATGGTCGGGGCGGTGCCCTGCTGGACGTCGATCTGGCTAGCCAGGGTTTCGAACGCTTGGTTAAGCGGTTTGCCAGCAATTTGCCGTTGCACCGCCGCAACGTCAACTGGCTCAACCACGGTTGCGCGTGCGGTGATGTCAAACGTGACGGTGCCATCATCGCCGGTCCTCAGTGCCTCGCTGCGGGTGTACTGTACGCTCTGCGGTTGCAGCTCGCGCCCACGCGGGATTTCGGTGCTGAGCGCCGCAAACGCAATTTGCCTGCCGAATTGCTCGTCCACGGCAACCGCCTCTACAATCGCACGCATGTCCAATGAGAGCGTTTCCGCGACATCGCCCACGCTGGCGTTATAGGTTTTCCAGTCGTTACGCTCCTCGGCGATGCGAACGCTTTGCAGGATGATAAACTGTGAGTCGTTCAACAGCGGCAGCATTTCTGTGTATGCCTGGGACTGAATTTGCTGACGTACCATACTTTCCAGGCGGGTTTGGTCGTCTGGGGTGACGGCGGCGGCAGTGCTGCGCGTACCGCCCGTGGTGGGACGCACATTGCGCACATCCACCTGTCCCTCTAGCTGCCCGGCAACCGCATTGATCTGCCCCTCACTGACGTTCCCGATTTCCCCGGCGTAGTCTTGCAGCGCTTCTACGCCCACTTCCACTTGCAAGCCCACCCCGGCAGGCAGGTCGGCGTCTGCAACGGTGCGGAACTGCACAGGCGCACCAGCGGTCGTCTGTACAACGGTACCTGCCGGGATTTCTACCGCGTTTTGTCCCCGGTTGATGAACACAACCGTGCCAGCGGCGCGGGTGCTCTCTAGCTCCTGGATGCCTGTTGTAGCGACCTCGCCCGTTTGTACGGTTTCCACGCGCAGCACGGTCATCGGGATCACCCCTTGTTCAACGTTGATGTCATCTGCGTTAGGGGCAGCGCTGATGGACACGGTTATTTCTACATCGTTGTACGCAGGCGTCAGCGTGACGGTTGCTGCGGGTACCACCACATAGGCAACACCCAGCACAGCACCGACTAGCGCCAGTGCCACACCTGCCCGTATCAAGGTTCTTCGCAGCGGGGGCGCTTCCTGCGGGTTTTTAACGCGGCTGGCAACGTCCTGTAGTTCTTCCGGTTGTGGGGTTGGCTCGGGTTTTTGGTAGCGGTTAGTGAAAACCTTGCTGCGCCCACGCTTCCAGCGTTTGCGCTCGCTTTCGCCTATCGTCTCGAATGTGCTGATGTTGAGTTCAGTCGCGTTCTTGACGACTTCTGCGTCGTGTGTGACCAGCGCCAATCGCACGGCGCGGCGCATCGCCTCCCGCTGGATTAGCACCAGGTCAAGCTTACGGGAGAGAACCTTGCCTTTTTCTGGCCAGACGAGCAGCACACGCTCCCCACGATGGAACGACAGCCGATCTCGCACGGAGGTGGCGTCTTCGTTTGCCTCTAGCTGGATGAGATGGGCACGGTTATTGCTCATGAGCGTACTGGTTCACGGGGCGGACGCAAACACCGCCCCTGCGTAAACCTGTTCTAACCTGTGTAGCTTTCTGTGATGAGTGTTTTGGCGTGCTCTAGCGCGTCTGGCAGCTTGTCGGCGTCCTTGCCGCCTGCCTGTGCCATGTTCGGCTTGCCGCCGCCGCCGCCGCCCACACGCTTGGCGAGTTCGCGCACAATGTTGCCCGCGTGCAGCCCCTGCTTGGTAAGGTTGTCGCTCACGCTGACCATGATCTGCGGTTTGCTGTCTACCACGCTGCCCAGTACCACCACACCGGACTCAACCTCGTTACGGAACCAGTCTGCCATTTCGCGCAGCGTGTTCATGGGCACGCCCTCTAGCTGCGTGATGAGGGTGGGCACGCCGCCCACATCGTCCAGGTTCTGCATGGACTCCCGGAAGCTGATTTGTGCGAGTTCGCGCTGGAGTTGGTCGAGTTGGCGGCGGGTCTCGCTGAGTTCGTCTTGTAGTGCCTCGATTCTGCTCGGCAGTTCGGTAGGGGTGGTGTTTAGCTTCTGGGCGAGTGTGTTCAGTGTGTCCATTTGTGATTGTGCATAGCGCAGCGCGGCATCTCCGGTTAGTGCCTCTACACGGCGCACGCCTGCACTGCTGCTGCCCTCGCTAACGACGAGCAGCGCACCAATTTCGGACGTTTCCCTCACATGAATGCCACCACAAAGCTCGTAGCTGTAGCGCCCCTCATCGCTGCCGTCATCAATGCTAACGGTACGCACTTCGTCGGCGTATTTCTCACCGAACAGTGCCATCGCGCCTTCTTCCACTGCCTGTTTGTAGGGCTTCAGCTTGGCGGTCACGTCCAGGTTTTGCAGGATGACCTCGTTTACCTGGTCTTCCACCCGGCGGATTTCCGCGGGCGTCATCTTCTCGTCGTGCACAAAGTCAAAGCGCAAGCGCTCCGGTGCGACCAACGAACCGCGCTGCTCAACGTGTGTGCCCAGGATGTTGCGCAGTGCCGCGTGCAGCAGGTGCGTGCCCGTGTGGTTACGCGTGACGGCACGGCGGCGCTCTACATCAACGTGGGCGACTGCCTCTACGCCTGCCTGTGGGTTTCCCTCAATGACTTCGCCGTGGTGCACAATCAACCCGCCCACAGGTTTGCTCATGCCCTCCACCTGGATAGCCCAGGCATCCCCCTCAATCAAGCCTGCGTCACTGACCTGACCACCGCTCTCCACGTAGAACGGCGTCTCGCGCAGCACCACATCAACTGCATCACCGACGATGGCGGTGGAGATGGGGGTGCCGTTCTGTAACAGGGCGACCAGTTGCGTGTGCACCACCGTCGGTCCGTAGGGATTGTAGGTCACGCCATCCTCTGGGAGTGCGCCATCATCCTTGAGTTGGGTCAGCAGTTCGGCGTATGCCTCCGCAGTTTGCATGGTGCCCATTGCTTGCCCGGCACCGCTATCGAGCGCGTGTTGTTCTTCCGCCTGGGTGTAGCCGTCCATATCGACAGTGAAGCCGCGCTCCTCGGCAATGTCTTTGGTGACCTGAATGGGCAGCCCGAGTGTCGCCTTGAGGAAGAAGGCATCCTCGCCGTTGAGCTGTTTGTTACCGTCCTGCTCCAGCCCATTGAGCATGGTTTCAAGCTCGTGCACGCCCCGGTCAAGTGTGCGGCGGAACATCTCCTCCTCTTTGGTAATCGCCTTTTTGATGGCGTCTGCCTTTTCCACCAGTTCGGTGTAGGGTGTGCCCATCACATCAATAACCGCATCGGCGACATCTGCCAGGAAGGGCTTCTGGAAGCCGATTTTGCTGCCAAACCGCGCCGCCCGCCGGATTACCAGACGGCAAACGGAGTCTCGCCCCTTGGAGCCGGGCAGCACACCGTCGGAGATGAGGAAGACGGCAGCACGAACGTGGTCTGCAATGACGCGGTACGGCACGATGTTCGCGTCGCGCTCGGCGTCGGTGTGCCCCGTCATTTCCTGCGTGCGGGCAATGATTGGTGTGAACAGGTCGGTGTCGTAGTTGCTCTGTACACCCTGCACCACGCTCAGGATGCGCTCCAGACCCATACCCGTATCGACGCCGGGGGCGGGTAGCGGGTCATCATATTCGCCGGTGTGGTCGGGGTCTGCTTGCTTGCGGTTAAACTGCATGAAAACGAGATTCCAGATCTCTAGAAAGCGGTCGTCCTCCGCTTGCAGCAGCGGGATGATGTCGTCCTCGCCTGCTTCCGGTGTATTGTCCCAGTGGATCTCGCTGGTGGGACCACAAGGACCGGTGTCCGCCATCTGCCAGAAGTTCGTGCTGGGTCCCATACGGGCAACACGCTTCGGGTCAACGCCGACTTCTTCCGTCCAGATGCGGTAGGCGTCGTCATCGTCTTGATAAACGGTGAACACCAGCCGATCTGCTGGAAGCCCGTAAACCTCGGTGAGCAGCGTGTACGCATATTTAATGGCATCGCTCTTGAAATAATCACCAAAGCTGAAGTTCCCCAACATCTCGAAGAAAGTGTGGTGCCGCAGCGAAGGGCCTACGTTCTCCAGGTCAGAATGCTTGCCGCTCACGCGCATGGACTTCTGCGAGGTGGTGGCACGACTGTATGGGCGCTTGTCTAGCCCCAGGAACACATCTTTGAACTGCACCATTCCGGCGTTTGTAAACAGCAGGGTCGGGTCATTTGCGGGGACGAGTGATGATGAGTCTACACGCTGATGCTGCATCTCTTCGAAGAAGTCCAGGAATGCCTCGCGGATTTCCTGATTCGTCATATATTTCATAAGGCGCTGTTGTCCTTTGTGGTTGCTGTGTCGGTTGAAGTCGCTTGATTATAGGAGTTTCACAAACAATGACCAAGGTGCACCGTACGATACGTCGTGCCATTTTCTGCACGTGGATGGTATGATGAAGCAGAATGACGAAACATTGCATAGGTAAGCGACATGACAAATGATGTCTCGTTAACGGGTTATGCACCGCTCGATGCGCTTTTGCGTGACGAAGCGGTTTCCATGGTGGTTATGCAGGGGGTGGGCAAAACCCTCATCCGCAAAGATGGGCACATGCAAGACGCAGCGTTATCGCTGGACAGCATCGAACAGGTGCAAGCGATTGCTCAGCACATCTTCACCCGCTACGACCCGCAATCACAACCTGCGATGATGACAACGTATGTGGACGGGGTGCATGTGCAGTTGATACCACAGCCCATGCCACAGGGACTCGTGCTACACTTCCACAAAGCCAACCGAGGCTCCCCGTTCACTGCCGAAGACCTCGTCCGACTGGGAACATGGACGCCGGAGGTGCATCGTTTCTTGCAAGTGTGTGTACGCGCCAACCTCAACGTCATTGTGTGTGGTGGAACCAGCAGCGGAAAAACCACGCTGCTCAGCATATTGGCAAACGCGCTGCCACCGGAAAAGCATATCTTGCAGATGGAAACACGGGAACCGCTGCCTATCGCCCAACCATTTGTCACAAAATTGCGCCCGCGGCGGCGCTACCAGCAAAGCGGCGGTGACATTACGGCACAGGCGTTGATGATGAGCGCTATGTACATGAACCCGGATACCGTCGTGATGGATGCGTTGGCGGGCGGTGAAGCATTTCCTTTTTTGCAAGGCATCAACACAGGCCCGAGCGGGCTGGCGACCGTCAGCGCGAACAGCCCGCGCAGCGCACTCATACGGTTAGAGACGTTGTGTTTGATGGCCGGCATGGATCTGCCTGTACGGGCAATTCGGGAACAAGTGGCGGTATCGGTGGATGTGATCTGCCATATGCGGCGTTTGCCAGATGGGTCGCGTAAGGTGCTTTACGTGACAGAGGTGCTGGGGATGGAAGGTGAGATGTTGACCCTGGCAGATATATTCGAGTTCGAGCAGACGGGAACAGAGGTAGGTCGGGTTGTGGGAAGCTTACGTGTGACCGGGCTGCGCCCCAGATTCATGGGCAAATTTGAGGATGCCGATATTGATCTGCCGTCGGAACTTCTTGGTGCTAGGGGCAGGGAGTAAGGTTTCGATACGTGTCCCCCATTTGTGCACCCGTCAGGTACAATGAGGCACTATAACAAACCAGCAGACGTACACACAGGAAGGTAGCGATGACAGCAACGGACATTCCTAATATCGACGAGCAGGTTGAGGTGTTGATGGTGGGTACCGCCTATGGCGACCCAGACACTAAGGAAAACATGCGCAAAGAACTAAAAGAGCGCCTGTTAGAAGCGGAAAAAGAGGGGCGTCCGCTGCGTGTTTACTGTGGCTACGACCCGCGCACATCTGACCTGCACTTGGGGCACACCATTACCATGCGCAAGCTGCGCCAGTTCCAGGATTTTGGGCACGACGTGACGTTCTTGGTGGGCACGTTCACCAGCTTGATTGGCGACCCATCTGACAAGGAGAAGGCGCGTGATCAGCTCACGGCGGAGCAGGTGGACGAAAACGCCCGCACCTACGCGGAGCAGGCGTTTAAGATACTGGACGAAAGCAAAACCCGTGTCCGCCGCAACAACGAGTGGCTGGCACCGCTGGACTTCGCGGACATTATCCGCTTGGCGAGCAACTTCACGGTGCAGCAGTTTTTGGTGCGGGAGAACTTCAGCAAGCGCATTGACGGTGGGCAGCCGATTTACCTGCACGAGTTCTTCTACGCGCTGATGCAGGCATACGATGCCGTCGCGCAGGAGGCAGATGTGCAGGTGGGCGGTCAGGATCAGTTGTTTAACATCCTGGTTGCCGGGCGCAAGCTGCAACAGGGGCTGGGGCAAAAGCCGCAGATTGCGATCATCATGGGCGAATCGCTGCCGGGCACCGATGGCGACATGAAGATGAGCAAGAGCCAGGGCAATCATATCCCGCTGCTAGGCGACCCCTACGATATGTTCGGCAAGGTAATGAGCGTGCCTGACCGCGCCATGCCGCTGTACCACAAGCTCATTTTGGGTTGGTCTCCGCAGCAGATGGAATACCTGGAGCAGGTGATGGAAGCTGACCCGATGGGCGTGAAAATGCGGCTTGCCCAGGACATTGTGGGCACGTTCCACAGCCCCGAAGATGCGGAGGCATCACAGGCGCGTTGGGATCAAATCCACAGCGGCGACGGCATCCCGGAGGACATCCCGGAAGAACAGTTGGACGGTGATGAGGAACGGCTGGTGCAGTTGCTCAAGCGGCTGGATATGGTGAGCAGCGGTAAGGAGGCGAAGCAGCTTATTCAGCAGGGCGGCGTGCAGATCGACCAGGAAGCCGTGGAGGACAATGGCGCGGTCATCACGGCGGACATGCTGCCCATAGTGCTGCAAGTGGGCAAGCGTAAGTTCGTGCGGCTGGTGAAATAAACAACAGCGGGCGAGCCGATGGTTCAGGCTCGCCCGCGCTCAGGTTACGGCGTTTGGGGATGTTACTGCATCACTTCAAATAGTTCGTCTGCAGAAAGCGTTTGGATGTAGAGCGCGATGTTCTGCGGGCGGTTAATTGCCGCGATGAAGTAGTGGCTGCCCGGCTGCATGTTGAAGTTCTCTGCGCTTAGCAGCACGGTTTCCGGGTCGTTGTTCGCCGTTACTTCGATGTCGTATTCGCCACCGAGCACGGTGAACGATACGGTGCCGTCGTTATCGCCCTGGGTGCCAGGGAACGCAAGCGTTTGCACAAACGGCTCACCGTTGACCAACACGTCAACGGGCTGTGCGCCAGCGGATGCGTGGAACACGGTGAACCGTGCCTGCCCCGGTGGGATTTCGCTGTAGTCCTCTACGATGACCTGTGCGGTCAGCGTCTCGTCCTCGGCATAGCCAATGGCTGCGACGGTGTACCACTCGCCGCCACTTACCGACACATCAACCGGACCGATGACCGCATCCTCAATGGAGGTGCCTGCGGGGGCAACGGCAACTTCGTAGGTACCTGCGGGCACGGTCACCCAGTCGGACAAGGCGGGGTAGGTTACGCCCGTGAACTCAGACAGTTCCCCGTTGACGTATACATCAACCTCACCTGCATCTGTGGACAGATGGGCAACGCGCAGGTTCGCGTCGCCGCTTGCCATCTCGTCCTCGCCCTCCATCGCAGCGCCGTCTACCTCAGCTGGATCGGTGGAGATAAACACAAGCTCTGGGTCTTCTGCCAAGCCCGCTGCTGCAATGAAGATATTGCGGCTTGCGCCCAGGTCGGTACCGGGTAGGTCAAACACCACCGCTTCAGGATCCTCGGTGAGGCGAACTTGCAGGTCATATGTCCCCGCATCCAGGTTTAAGGTCGTCAGCCCGTCGTTGTCGCCAGCAGGGTAGGCAAGCCCCGCAACCAGTACGTTGTCCTCGCCCGCAACCAGGCTAACCGGGTTTGCGTTCGGGATGGCGTGAAAGACGGTCACGCGGGTCTGCCCAAGCTCAATGGGGCTGTAGTCCTCTTCGATAACCTGTGCCGTTAGTTCTGCCACATCAGATGTTGCTGTGCCGATTGCAGCGACTGTGTACCAACTGTCTGGTGCTGCGGTAACGTCTACAGGACCGATCACTGCCTCGTCAACCGATGTGCCTGCTGGGGAAACAGCAACGCTGTACGTCCCGGCAGGAACCAGCATCCAATCGGAGACGGTGCCAAATGCTACCCCGGAGAGGGTCACCTCGCCGTCAATGTATACGTCAACCTCGCCAGCATCTACGGACAGATGCGCCACGCGCAGGTGAGCGTCATCTGTTTGTGCCAACGCAGGCACCGCACCTACTACGAGCAGAAATAAGGCGATCAATGCAAGATTCAGTTTACGCATGTATGTCAATGCCTCCTTGTCAGGTAAATGAGCGTGAAGAACGTAAATCACGCGTCAACTGGCATAATATAACAGTGATGCAAAAATCATCTACCCACGCAGGCTTAAGGTTTGTCAAGATATGTATATTTTTCTTGTAAGACTTTAGCGCTCTTCGGCGCTCTCCAGCGCGGCAGCTTGCGTGATTGCCTGCACATAAACATTAGGCGCTTCTATCGTATCAATCATCGCAATGAAGTAGTGATTGCCAGAGGCAAGCTGTGTGCCAGAGGGCAACGCGAAAACGGTCTCGTCGCCCTCGGTTGTCACGGAAATATCGTAGGCACCTGCTGCTACGTTAACGACTGTGCTGCCATCATCGCGAGAGGGACCGGCACCTGGGAAGCCCACAGGACCGTAAGCTTCGTCGCCTACCATTAAGTCCAGCGGTGGGGCGTCTGGAATAGCATTGAAGAAGGTGATCCGGCTGGAATCCTGCGGTATCGGGGAGTAGTCTTCCTCTATGTTCCTGCCGATAATCGTTTCATCGCTACCACCGTTGACCACGGTAATGGTGTTCCAACTATCCTCAAACAGTGTGATCTCGAAAGGGGTGCCAACAGGGTTGCTCAGCGGCATAGCAGCGAGGGTAAATGTGGTCTCGTAAATACCCGCGGGCACGGTAACCCACTGGCTTAGCCCGCCGTAGCGTACTCCCTGTATTTCCGTCAGAAGTTCATCCAGATACAGGTCAAGTGGTTCTGTGTTGCCTGCAAAGTGCCCTACCCGAACGTGAGCGACGCCATCGCCTACCTCTTGTGCGCTGTCTGTTTCCATGTTTTCATCAAACATCGTCATGTCAGTCGCGGTGAAGTAGCCATTGGGGTTTGCACCGCGACCGATGGCAACGATGAAGTAGTGACGGTCAGCGCCGAGAACCGACTGTGACGTGAAAAACACATTTTCTTCGTTGGTGAAGTCCACCAGACGTAGCTCGTATTCGCCTGCGGGGTATTCAATTGTGTCGATGCCGTCGTTGTCACCTGTTGAGCCAGGGTATGCCAGCCCGCGCGATAGCAAATCGTCATCAGCGTACAGATCGACCAGACCCCCAGCGGAGATAGCATTAAAAACCGTGATGCGCGTCACCGAGGGCGGAACGTCACTGTAATCCTCAAGCAGCGTATGGATTTCCAAGCTGTCCCGTGCAACTTCGCCAATTGCTGTGATGGTGCTCCACGTTTCTGCCTCTAGGTCAATGTCAGTTGGGTCGACCACAAGGTTTTCTGGGGATTCACCTGGGATTGCCAAGCCAATTTCAACGGTGCCGGGCTCAAATGATAGCCATTCTGTTAAGTCAGGGTAGGTAAACTCCTCGACGATAAGCTCGCCGTTGATGTAGAGGTCAACTGCTCCGAGGTCTGGCGAGAAGTGCCCCACACGCATACGGGCGATGTCTGTTGCTTCTGTGTCGGTGTCGCTATCTTGTGCGAGCAAAGGCTGCGGACCAACAAGCGTGAACGTCAACGCTGCCAGCCAAAGCCACGCGATAGGTTTAGGTTGCCACATTGTCGATGATCGCCTCCACTTAGCAGGGTTTTGATGCATGAATTGTAGCGTGTGACTGGCACAAAAGCACAAAAAGGCGATCGGATGATGATCGCCTGTGATGATTTCCAGTTGGTGGAGGTGCTGATGTAGAGGAACGCTAATCGTCGCTGCTGTCTTCAGCTTGTGCCTGCTGGCTCGTCCAGGTGAGGTATTCGCGGACTTGAAGGTCAGTGTTGCGGATCTTCATGGCAAGGTCTGCGGCGAGGTTGCGCATCAGCCGATAGCCAAGCTGCGGGTAGGAATCGCACAGGCGCATCAGCTTATCCCGTGGGATGACCACAAGGCGTGCACCCTCGTCTGTTGCCTTAGCCCTTGCAGAACGCAACCCTTCGTCCACCAGCGAGACTTCCCCGAAGGACTGTCCACGACGCAGGGTGGCAATAGTTTGTGAACCAATGGAGGAGTCTTTACCGAGCAGTGCCGGGTTTACCTGGATAGCGACTTCGCCGTCTGCAATGATTGACAGTTCATCACCAGGGGTATTTTCCTCAAAAATGATCTCGTTCGGCTCAAACGTACGCTCATTCGTGATGGAGGACACGAGTTCAAGCTGTGTGTTGGTAAATTCGTAGAAAATATCCGCTTGCTTTAGCACAACGACGGACATGCGGTACTCCTATCTTCGCCTATGACGACATATCTCAGGGCATTGTAGCATAGTTACCGAAAGCGTCCCAATTGCACTGATTTTTACACTTCTATAGCTTGACGTTGTGACCCCTTTTGACCCATTATAAACTGTGTAAGCTAGAAGGTTAAAAACGCATGGCAAAAAAGAACAAAAAGCAAACACCCGCGCAGGATTATGTGCCGCTGCGGGAGGCACCCCTGCCGTATGCTGTGTGGGGCGAGCAATACATTGATGAGGGTTCCTATGCGCAGATGAACGCGGCGATGCGGTTGCCCATTAGTGTTGCGGGGGCACTGATGCCGGACGCGCACGTCGGCTATGGGCTGCCTATCGGCGGCGTGCTGGCGACCGAGGGCGCTGTGATCCCGTACGCGGTGGGTGTGGACATCGCCTGCCGGATGCGCCTGAGCATCTTCCCAGAGTCGTCTATTGTGCTGGGGCAGCAGGTGGGGCGGTTCGAAACGGCACTGGTGGAGCAAACGCGCTTCGGGGCGGGTTCCACGTTCGACAAATACGACCGTTCTGAGCACGGGGTGATGGACGACCAGGACTGGGACGCAACCCGACAGCTACAGTCACTGAAGGACAAGGGTTACGCACAGCTTGGCACGAGTGGGTCTGGCAATCACTTTGTAGAGTGGGGCGAGTTCGACCTGCCAATGGACGATGATGCGCTGGGGCTTAAGCGCGGCAAGTATCTCGCGCTGCTGTCGCACAGTGGCTCACGCGGGGTGGGCTTTTCCATTGCCAACACCTACTCAGACATCGCCAAGCACATGCACCACCTTGAGCGGGAAGTGCAGCACCTGGGCTGGCTGCCCCTGGACAAAGAAATTGGGCAGGAGTACTGGCTGAGCATGGAGCTAGCCGGACGCTATGCCGCCGCCAACCATGAGGTGATTCACCAGCGGGTGGCAAAAGCGGCAAGTGTGAAAGCTGCGGCGGGTGTGGAAAATCACCATAACTTTGCCTGGCAGGAGAGGTTCACTGGCGCGGACGGCACCGAGCGCGAGATCATAGTACACCGCAAGGGCGCAACCCCAGCGGGTGAGGGGGTAATGGGCATCATTCCTGGCTCTATGGGCGATGCGGGCTACCTGGTGCGGGGCAAGGGCGTGAACGCCGCGCTGAACTCCGCGTCGCACGGGGCGGGCCGCCAGATGAGCCGGCGGCAGGCTAAGGAGAACATCACCAAAAGCGAGCAGAAGAAGTACCTGCAAAAGCGCGGGATTAAGCTGATAGGCGGCGACCTGGACGAGGCACCGCAGGCGTACAAATCAATTGAGGATGTGATCGCCGCTCAGACGGAGTTGGTGGACATTGTGGGGACGTTTACGCCGCGCATTGTGCGCATGGACGGCAAGGTACGCAAGTAGAGCACAGCAAGAGCGCACTGATTTTCGTCAGTGCGCTCTCACTTTGCAAGTTGCGGGGCGCTGCTGGTCGAACTAACGACTAACGGTCAGGAGCCATCTCGCCGTAGGAGGTGGGCAGCATTTCACCGAACAGCGTCACGTACATGATGCGGTACACGTCGGTGCTGTCGAACTGCGCGCTGAACTCGGTGCGCAGCATGTCGCTGTTCAGGCCCTCGGCACGGCTGAGGATCGCGCCAGCCACGTCGTCGCGGCCCGGCCAGCCGATAGCGAAGTCGATTTCATCACCGAAAGCATTCGGAGCACTGATGAATGGAGCAGTGGCCTGGCCCTCAATACCGTCCAGCGGGAAGCCGAAGTCGTAGCCAATGTTGGTCGGGTTACCGGCGCTCACGGTCACGTTGCCGTCTTCGTCAACTGGTGCTGGGCTGAATACAGCCGGGGCACCACCGTCGCTGTCAGCAGCCGTGATGAGCAGGGTGTTCGGGTTTTCTGCAATAAAGCTGCTGAAGACACCGATGGCATCGTCTGCACGCTTCACAGCGTTGAGCATACCGATTGCGTTGGCGTTGTTCGGCAGGTTGTCATTGCTCTCAGACTCGCTGACGAGGAAGAATGGCATTTCTGCCTCTGCGCTGTGGCGGTTGAGCACTTCCAGTGCCATTGCGTTCATTTCAGCAACGGTCGGCGGGTTGTAGCTCGGTGTATCCGGGAAGCCACCCCACAGGATCAGACGGCCTTCCTTTGTATCCATCATGTCGTCCTGAACCAGGTCGGCCTGGATCAGTTCTTCTTCGGTTTCGTCGTTGAAGATGTCATCGCGGGAGAACAGGCCCAGTACCAGCGGGGTAAATTCCGGGTCTGCGTCAATCTGTGCCTGGAGTGCTTCGAACTCTTCACGGGTACGAACGATCTCGTAGCCTTCGTCAGCGAATTCCTGGAGCAGGTTGCGGCCATCTTCACGCGTCGGGCCACTGCCGCTGAACGGGTTGTCGTGGACGTAGCAGTCCAGCGTGATCTCGCCCTCGCACTTCGGCGTATCTGCCGGCAGGAACCAGCCTTCACCGCCAGCCAGCATCACAACCGGGCGCGGCTCACCTTCGTAGCCCGGACGGCCATCGAGGATCTGACGCACGATTTCTTCGGACTCGCTGCGGTTGTCAACTTCGCTGGTGAATACAGCCGTGCCCGGCTCTGCCAGGTCGCCGTCGTTTACCAGGCCGGTTGGCATACCGACGGTAGCAGCTTCACGCAGGATGGTGCCTTCGAAACCGCTGAGGCTGTTGACGAAGCGTGTGCCGTCCTTACCGAAGGAGTTGTTGAACATCTTGTAGCCATAGGCGTGTACAGTAGCGCCACCGTGAGAGGTACCCGTCAGGCGATCCTGCATGTGACCACGGTAAACAGCCATTTCTGGCAGCATATCCCAGTTCAGGCTACCATCCGGGCCTTCCCAGTACATACGACCGGCGTTCCAGTGGTTCAGGCCGGTGCCATCCGGGTGGAAGAAGATAACGTTACCGGTCTCGCTGTCCTGCGCGGAGGTCGGTACGACAAGTACGAGCAGCGTGCAGAGCAGTGCCGCTACAATGGTGGAAAAACGGTTCATAGTAAAACTCTACTCCCTTGGGAAAATTTTGCTAACATCCATGCTCAAAACGATGGATATATTGACGATACCGAATCCCGTTAAAGCGGTTTGAGTAACGTGATTAAGACTGGGGTAAATTGATATTTAGAGATGGTGTAGGCACCAAATGTCCCTTGCAACCACAGATGAGATTATAGCCGTGTGCGTTGCGCGGCAGGTACGCAACGGTGATGTGCTGGCGCAGGGCATTAATACGCCGTTGGTGATGGCGGGGTACATCCTGGCGAAGTGTACCCATGCCCCAACTGTGACGTTTGCGCCTGCGGTCGCACCGGGGTTATCCGCTAGGTGGGGCGTGCTAGGCGTAGCAACCAACGAGGCTGCGTGGCTGGAACAAGCGGACATGCATGTGGGGTTCGATGTGGCGGTGGGCGAACTGCTGCCGCGCTACCATCCAAAGGAGTTCTTCCGCCCGGCGCAGGTGCAGCCCGATGGTTGCTTTAACAACGTTTTGCTGAACAAACCCCGCACACGGCTCCCCGGCACGGGCGGCATCCCGGACGTGACGGTGTATTCCGACAAGGTATACCTGTATGTGCCGCGCCACTCCCGTGTGACGTTTGTGCCGCAGGTGGACGTGGTGAGCGGGTTAGGTCATGTGCCGCAGCGCACACTGGGCAGCGGCCCGCGCTATCTGGTGAGTGACCTGGGGCAGTTTGATTGGGCAGAAGGCACGATGCGGCTAACCCACCTCCACCCCGGTGTGACGGTAGAGCGGGTGCAGGCGAAGACGGGTTTCCCGCTGGCAGCAGCGCCGGATGTTGCGGAAACCGAACCGCCCACCGACGAGCAACTGCGCCTGCTGCGTGAGGAGATTGATCCGCTGGGGGTGCGCAAGCTGGAAACGCTAGGTGGAGCAGCACGAAAGGCATTGCTGCGTGAGATTTTGCAGCAGGAGGGGGCATGGTGACGACAATTCAGGGTGATCGTATCCCCAAAATATAATGGAAACGCTCTCCGCGAAAGATGCGTCCTAATTCGTGTTGATCTGCCATGCCTGGATGTTTCGCAGCCTGTCGGACGGTTCCCCGACGAAGCCAAGCTGCACACCCTCAATCCGTTCGCTGACGACATACGTATACAGCGGATAATACAGCGGGATGGCAACGGATCGGTCAACAAACGCCAACTGGAAGTCCCGGTAGTGCTGCACGCGGTTCAGTCCGAACGGATCACGGCGGGCGCGTTCCAACGTCTCGCTGATGCGGCGGTCGTCCACGGCGCTCACATTGTCGCCGTCCGGGAACTGCCCCTGATGCCAGAAGGAGTACACGTCCGGGTCTGCGCTGTTGCCCAGCGAAAGCTCGACCAGTGCGACATCAAACGCGCCGTCGTCTAGCTGCTGGCGGTAGGCGTCCGGGTTTGCTGCGTTCACCGTTGCTTCCACGCCAATTTGTGACCACTGCTCCGCGACTTCGTCCGCAATGGCGACCAACGCAGCTTCGTTCGGCGTGAGGATGCTCACGCGCAGGGTGCCGCCGCTGGGTGAGGGTTCTTCAGTAGCGCCGGGGGCGCTGGTGGGCAGGTTCACGCTATCCAGCAGGCTAAGCGCCTCCTCCGGGTTGGGGGCGGGCAGCCCGATGTCTGCCGCGTGCGCCCAGGAGCCGGGCATGAGTGGGTTGTTCGCGGGCACCGCCACGTTAATCAGGTTGCGTTCCACAATGCTGGTGCGGTTAAGCGCCAAAATCAGCGCCTCGCGCACGCGCTCCTCTCGGAATGGGTTGGGCAGCGGGGTGTCCTGCTCGTCGGTGGGTTCGGGGCGTCGCCAGTTGAATACCAGCGTGCCCAGGGTCGGCTCTAGCTTGGTGTAAAGGTTGGCATCTGGCAGCCCCAGCATTGCCGGGCGCTGGACGCGATTTGTGCTGGCAAGCCCATCCACGTTGCCCGCGCTGAATGCGGTGAGTGCCTCGTCAAATGTGGAGTAAACCTGAAAGCGCACACGCTGGATGCCGTATTCAGTCTGTGTGCGCTGTTGGTAGACGGGTGCGGCACGCAGGTCAATCACCGTGATGCGGCTGCCATCTCCGGTTCGGATTGCCTCGCGCTGGTACGGTCCGGTGCCGATGGGCGTGAGGTTAAACGGATGGTCGATTAAATCGGCGGCGGTGGTGCCGCTGAGGGCGTGCTCCGGCAATATACCGATGCGCAGTGCGTCCAGGAAGCTGCCCAGCGGTTGCGTGAGCCGAAAGCGCACGGTGTAGTCGTCCAACACCTGTGTTTCCACCGTCCGCCAGAACGCGCCCACCTTGGGGTCGCCAGGAAAGTCGGGGTCACGCAGGATGTCCATCGTGTACGCCACGTCCCGCGCTGTGAATGGTGTGCCATCGTGCCACAGCACATCCTGGCGCAGCCGAAACACGTACTCAATGTAGTTGTTGGCGACAATCCAGTCCTGGGCAAGCGCGGGTTCAGGCTCGCCATACTCGTTGGTGCGTACCAATCCCTCGAACAGCAGCGCTGTAACGTCGTCTTCCGCCGGGTTTAGCCCGCGAAAGATCGGGTTCAGGCGGTTCACCTCACCGACGAGTGCCTCTCGATGCGTGGCTATGCCGCTGGCAGCGGATTGCGGCAGCGGTGTTACGTCCGCTGCGGTGGGGATGGGTGTTTGGGTGGGCAGGGGTGTTTCCGTTGCGGTTTCTGTTACCGCCGTGGGCACAGGCGGTGGCGGAGGTGGTGTGCGATTGAGCAGTGCGGCAATAAACAGCCCGACAGCGACGACCAGCACGAGCAACTGCCAGCGAAATCCACGCAGCATAAGCAATAACTATCCTGTGTTTAAATCAATGTGTGTGGGAAAACATGTGGGGTACTGGGCGCGATAGGCTCGCGCCCGC
>CAYVGI010000002.1:44680-87347 GCA_964451095.1 uncultured Anaerolineaceae bacterium | reverse complement strand
CCAACTTTTTTGTTTCATCCTCGTCGTCACCTGTGGCATGAGCATTTTTCTCTAGATATGGCGACTGCGACAATCCAACCTCTGACACCAGAAGGACGGGCAACCGTTTTTGTTTTACGAATGAACAGCGAAGAACAATTGACACTAAGACAGCTTCTGATGAGCATCGGGCGCTACCCATGTTCTCAATCTGATACCTGATTGACAGACTCACATTTGGTAATTGGAGCAGATAGAGGACGTCATACCCCCTATCTACCAGCACAACGGTTAGTCTGCTTGCAGTGATTCCGCATCCTCACATGATGCACGCACGCCCCGGAACACCGCCTTCACCGCGTCGGCGTCTGCTGCGTCCGTCAGGCGGGCACTCAGCTCAAACGCGATTTCATCCGGGACATGCCGCACCGTGAACGGGCGTGCGTCTTCTTGCCCCAGCCGCCGCAGCGTGAACCGCTCCCACGCCCGCAGTTCGTCTAAAATGGCTGCTTTGCGCTCTGCCTCGGTTGGCGTGTCGTCCGGTAGGGTTGCTTCGGCATCGCGCTCGTCGGGCACCGTCACTAGGTTTGCAGGCACCTCGCCCCAATCCACAGGCGGCAAGTCGTAGTAGCGGGCACGCATTTCGTTCACGCTAAGCACAGGCTGCGCCGCACGGATTTCCGCAATGCGTGCCTGCTTGTCCGTTGGGCGGATGTCCTCGAACATGGCAATGGCACTGCGCTCCCAAAACGGCAGCACCTGCGCGGTAATAACTGCGCCCAGCCGCACCAGCTTGGGGAAGAGTGTGCGCTCCACGAACGTGCGCTCGGCAACTGTGGCATTTGCCTCGGTTGCGTTGTCGCTCACCAGCCCGACGGGTATCCCGAAGATGTTGAGGATCTCGTCGCGGTTCGCCTGCCGCCCAGCCAGGAAATCCAGGTCGTTGTGGCTGTGCGCGATGCTCTGCCATGTAACGCCGCCCGCCCGCAGGAACGCCGTCCGGCGCTGAGTGCCGCCGTAGCTGCTGCGCCACTCTCGCTTGATGCGCTCAAAGTCGGCGTCGGTGGTCACTTCTGGCAGCGTGACGATGCCCGCAGGCACGCCGTTCTCCTGCCCGAACGTGTTACGGTTCCACTCCGCCATCGCACGGTCGGTGTGCACGCTGTGGGCGGCAGCTTGCAGTGCGCTTAGCCCGTAGTAGTCGTTTTGCGGGTGCCAGCGCTTAAAGTGCACGACCTCCACCGCCTCCAGCGGCACCTGTGTGCCATCAATCTCGTAGACGTAACCGCGCACATAGTTTTGCTCGTCTGGCACGACGGACACACGATCTGGGCGCAGCGTCCAAATTTCCTCCGGCACGCCTGCCCGCCCGGCAAGGAACCAGTACGCATTCCCGGTTAGCTCCAACATGCCCACCGTTTGCTCGATGAGGTCGAACTGGCTCATGAACGGGTTCGGGCGCTGGAGCAGTGTTTCCAGCGGGTGCTGCTCCACGGCAACACGGGATTCGCCATCCAGTCGGTAGACGTGCAGCGGCACGAGCGCTGCCGCCTCTGCAATGCGGCTCACGGCGATGTACACCCACGGCGAGCGGGTATAGGCGGTTGCCTGGGCGCTTGCCTCGGCAAGGTTCGGGTAAACGGTGCCGTTGTGATGCGCCACAGGCGCAATGTGTGGTGCGGGGTGGCGCAGCGCCTCCCGCCCGGTGAACAGACGTTGAATCCAATCGAACATTTCCTGGTGTCTCCTCCTTGTGGCTATCAGTTGAGGTGTGTGGGTTTGGGCATATGCCCGGTGTGAAATGTTCCTCAGCACCAATATAGCACAAGTGATCGCATTAAGGGTGGACATTTGTGCGAACATTTTTACACATTCTTTTTTTACTTTTCTCGCAACTGCCAGTACCCTAATGTGAGAAGTGTTTGTATTTGTTTATTTGTTGCTACACAGGGATACCATGAGCGCTGTTCATCCTCCCAAATGGCTGGCACCGCCAATCTTCCCCGGTGACGACGAGCGCACCCGCGCGGCGGCGCTGGTACACGCGGTGCTGGTGCTCACCTTCACCATGACCGTTATCGGCAGTGTTGCAGGCGGGCTGCTGGGACCGTCCGGGGGGTTGGGGTTTTTGCCGGGTCTCGCCATTATCGTTATGGAGCTGATCGCGATTTTTATGGTGCGGGCGGGGCATGTGCGGGCAGGCGCATGGACGCTAACCGTGCTGCTGTGGCTGGGCATCACCGGGGTTTCGGTGGTGCTGGGCGGCATCAACGGCGCGACGATCACGCTGTTCACGGTAACGATCCTGGTGGCGGGCATGGTAACGGGCTGGCGCGGCAATCTGTTTGCCACGTTCGCCAGCGTGATCACGCTCACGGTGTTCTTCGCGCTGGAACGCAGCGGCAACCCACTGCCCATGCGAATGGGCGAAAGCACGCTCAATGTGTGGATTACCACGATGGTGAACGTGGTTGCGACGAGCCTGCTTTTGAACATCGCGCTGCAACAGCTTAACAGCGCCATCCGCACCTCCCGCCAGCGCGAGCGCGACCTGCAAACCACCCTGGACGAACTGCGCCGTACATCCTTCAGCAAAGATTACGTAGACAGCATTTTCAATTCCATGCTAGACATGCTGCTGGTGCTGGACGAAGACCTGCGCATTGTGACGGTTAACCACGCTGCTGCCGACCAACTGGACTACTACGAGGCGGAGCTCATCGGCAAGCACCTGTACGATGTGTTGCACACAAACGACCCCACACTGCTGCAACGGGTGGCGGCACTGCTCACAGCGGAGGATGTCGACGGGTTCCAGACGACAACCCACTGCCATACCCGTGACGGGGTGCTCATCCCCGTGGATTTCACCGTATCTCGGCTGCGGGTGCGCAGTGCAGACAAGCGCATCGTGTGCGTTGCCCGCGATGTGACCGACCGCGTGCGGGCAAATGTCGCGCTACAGCGCAGCGAACGGCGGCTGCGCATCGCCATTGACAACGTAAACGCCATCCTGTTCACGCTGGACATGGATGGCGTGTTCACATCGTCTGAGGGCAAAGGGCTGGGCGCAATCGGGCTGGCACCGGGCGCAGTCGTCGGCAGGAGTGCCTTTGACTACTACGCTCACCTGCCGGGCTTCGTGCAAGACATCCGGCGGGCGCTGCGCGGGGAGTCATTCAGCAGCACACGCGACCTGGTGGGCATGGTCTTCGAGAGCTACTTCACGCCGATGCTGGACGAAAACGGCACCATGACGGGCGTGATTGGCTTCTCTATCAATGTGACCGACCGTGTACAGGCGGAGCGAGCGCTGGCACAGGAGCGGAACCTGCTGCGCACGCTGATTGACGCGCTGCCCGACCTCATCCACGTCAAAGACCTGGACGGACGCTACATGCTGAGCAACGCGGCGCACATGCGCTACTGTGGCGTGCAAAGCGAGGGCGAACTACTGGGCAAAACCCCCGAAGAAGCCGACCTGGAAATGGTAGTCACATCCTACATTGAGGACACCCACCTTGTGCTGGTTAGCGGGCAGCCCGTCGTCCATGTAGAGCGGCAGGGGTTGAATGCCCGTGGCGAACAGGTGTGGCTGCAAACCACCAAAGTCCCCTTGCGCGATGGCAGCAACAAGATGATGGGCATTGTGTCCATCGCCACAGATATTACCCAGCGCAAGCGCGACGAGGAGCGCATCCGCGCCAGCGAAGAGCGGCTGCGTGCCGTGGTAACGAGTGCCCCGGTGTTCATCTTCGCCGTAGACCACGACTACAACCTGACGTTCTTCGAGGGGCAGGGCGTAGACGAGGGGCAAATCGGTGATGTGGGCAGGGTCTTGGGCGAGTCCTTGTTTGTGCCAGCGCAAGACGGCGCAAGCGAGTTGGAAGTGGCAGACGCCGTCAAGCAGGCGTTCGCAGGGGAGAGCATCAAGACGAGCGTCACGGTGCCGCCGCTCACGTTTGATATTCGCTACTCGCCCATCTACGACCTGGAGGGCGCTGTGACCGGGGTCACGGGGGTGGCGACGGATATTTCCGAGCGGGTGCTGGCGGAAAACGCCCTGCGCGAAAGCGAAGCACGCAACCGCGCCCTGCTAGACGCGATGCCGGACATGATCTTTGTGATCGACCGGGATGGGCGCTTTGTGGACTTCGACGTGGAGGAGGACGCGAAAACTGTGCTGCCCCACGACGACATCCTGAACCACGGCTCTATCTACGATATCGGGCACTCCCCGGAGGCACTCACCAGTGTACAAACTGCGATTGCGCAGTGCCTGCAAACGGGCATGTTGCAAACCGTAGAGTACGACCTACAGCAAAACGGAGACGACAACACATTCGAGGGGCGTTTGGTTCGGCTGAACGCAAACGAAGTGCTGGCGGTCGTGCGCGACGTCACGGAGGCACGGCAGGCACAGGCAGAGGTACGCCGCCGTGAGGGGATGTATCGCACGCTGGCACGCAACCTGCCAAACACAGCGGTGATGCTGTTCGACCATGACCTGCGCTACCTGATTGCGGAGGGTCCTGCGCTGGCGACACAGGGCTACCAGGGCGTGGAAGGCAAGCTGATGCCAGAGGCACTGCCCGCCAACGTCGTCAAGCTTGTGGAACCGTTATATCGGCGGGCGCTGGCGGGCGAAACCGTCCAGTTTGAATTCCCACCCCAGCCCTATCCACTCGTGTTTGATTGCACGCTGCTGCCGCTGCGCAATGACGCGGGTACCATCTACGCGGGGATGCTGGTGGTGCGCGATGTCACGGAAGATCACCGCAAAACGCAAGCGCTCCAGCAATATGCAGAAGACCTGGCGCAAAGCAACGCCGAACTGGAGCAGTTCGCCTACGTCGCCTCGCATGACTTGCAAGAGCCACTGCGCAAAATCCAGGCATTTGGCGGGCGCTTGCAGCAGCAAGCAGGCGACGCGCTTGACGACACTGCCGAAGACTACCTGGCACGCATGTTAAACGCGGCAGAGCGTATGCAAACGTTGGTGCAGGCACTGCTCACGCTGTCGCAGGTGGTAACCAAGGCTAGGGCGTTTTCCCAGGTAGACCTTAACGCGATTGTTCAGGGCGTGCTAGATGACCTGGAACTGCGCATTGAGCAAACCGGGGCGCAGATCACGGTAGCGCCGCTGCCCACACTGGAGGCAGAACCCCACCAGATGCGCCAACTGTTCCAGAACCTCATCGGCAACGCGCTCAAGTACGCGCACACAGGGCGCACACCACAGATCGTTATCACCAGCAGCACCGACGACACCGACAACACCGTTCACATCACCGTGCGCGATAACGGCATTGGCTTTGCCCAGCGCTATGCAGAGCGCATCTTCGGGGTGTTCCAGCGCTTGCACAACCGCCGAGACTACGACGGGGCGGGCATCGGGCTGGCAATTTGTCGTAAAATCGTGGAGCGTCACAACGGCAGCATCGTCGCCACAGGCGCAGAAGGCGAGGGCGCGACGTTTACGGTCATGCTGCCGCAGCAGCAGCCCACGGTGCCGCCCCCCGTGCAGTGGGGCACACCAGAACCAGACACGAACACGAGCAACACCAACGGCAGCCACGGAGCACAGACGTCTAACCATGCATAATCACGGACTATCCCCGTACATCCTGCTGGCGGAGGACGACGAAGACGACCGCGTACTGTTGCAGGCAGCGGTTGACGAGAGCGACCTGCCGATTGCGATGGTGATGGTCGAGGACGGAGAAAGCCTGCTGGATTACCTGCGTGGGCGCGGGACGCACGCTGCGCAGCAGGGGCAACCACTGCCCGCGCTCGTGCTGCTAGACTTGAACATGCCGCGCAAGGACGGGCACGAGGCACTGCAAGAAATCCGCCGTTCCCCCGCGCTGCGTCACCTGCCAGTCATCGTGCTTTCCACCACACAGCAGCAGGAAGAAGTGCAGCGCATGTACAGCGCCGGGGCAAATGCGTTCATCACCAAGCCGACGACATTTGAGGAGCTGGTGCACATTGTGCAGATGATCTACGTATTCTGGTTTCAGGTTGCCCAGCTTCCGCTAGCGGCACCGCCCGGCTAACGGGAAGGACGGTGAAGACGTTGGTGGCGAGCTCGTCTTCGGTGGCGGTTCAGCGTACCGAACCCGGGCGCAGCGCTGCGACGCCCTGCCCCGGATGAGTTCGTCAACAGGAGCGGTAACAGGTTTGCGCTTTCTTACACACATCATTAGAATATTTGCAGGATGTTGGTGAATCCGATGCCACAAAAAAATCTTACCGAGGGCAGTGCGTTGCTCAAAACCAAGAACCACATTCGCATCTTGCTTGTTGACGACAACGAGGAAGAGTTCTTTCTCACGCGGGCGATGTTTAACCGCATGAGTGAGGACTACGAAGTGGAGTGGGCAAGCGACTACGACGAGGCAATCGCATGTATCCAGCAGCCTGGGCGCCCCTACGATGTCTTCCTGATTGACTACCGCCTGGGGGAACGCAGCGGCTTAGACCTGCTGCGGGCACCACTGGTGCAGCACAGCGGCGTGCCTGCCATTCTCATCACCAACCAAACCGACCAGGATGTGGACATCGCGGCGCTGCAAGCGGGCGCGGCAGACTACCTGAACAAGGGACAGATGGAAATCCGCCTGCTGGAGCGCACCATCCGCTATGCGCTGGAGCGTGCCAGCACGCTGCGCCAACTGCGCGAGAGCGAAGCACGCTATCGCGCCGTCGTGGAAGATCAGATCGACATGATTATCCGCTTTGGGCAGGACGGCAGGTTGACGTTTGTGAACGAAGCATACTGCCGCTTCCGCCAGCAGCAGGCAAGCGAGCTCATCGGCACCGATTATCTGGCGTCTGTGGTCAAGGAAGACCAGGACAAGCTCAACCTGCCAGCAGACCTACCGAGCGAGGGCGACCCGGCACTTTCCCACGAGGTGCGTGCCATCACCCCGGGCAAGCGTGACGCCTGGCACCAGTGGACGACCCGCACCATCACCAACAGCAGCGGCAGCATCATCGAATACCAGAGCGTCATCCGCGACATTACCGAGCGCAAACGGGTGGAAGGTGCGCTAAACGCCCGCCTGGAACAACTGCGCATCCTGCGGCGCGTGGACGTGGAACTGACAGAAATCGCCAATATCGACTTTGTGATTAGCATGGCGCTCGATAGTGCTATGCGCCTGGGCGCGGCAGACCTGGCAACCATGGCGCTGTACGACCCAGAAACGGGCGACCTGCAAATTGTGCGCTCCTACGGCGTGAAAGACCTGTCCGCCGTGCAGGAGATCTACGACCAGAAGAAGGGCATTATCGGGCGGGTGATGGACCTCAAGCGCGGCGAGTACATCCCGGATATGCATACCGACCCAACCTGCATCCCCACGCTGCCGCAGATGATTTCCCAGATGGTGATCCCGCTGGTATCGCAAGAGCGCTTTTTGGGGCTAATTAGCCTGGAAACCAAAAAGCCAGAGCGCTTCAACCGTGAGAAGCTGGAGTTCATCGAACTGGTGACAGCGCGTATTGCCGTCTCCATCGACAACGCCTACCTGTATGACCTGCTGAAGAATCGGCTGGTGGAGGTGGAAGAACTGTTGGAGAAGGTGAGCCAGCTTGAGGAAATGAAGACGGAGATGATTCGCATCGCCGCGCACGACCTGAACAACCCGCTTGGCACCATCCAGGGCAACTTGCAACTGTTGGAAATGGACGCGGCGAAAAACCACTTCGACCCGGACAAGGTGCAACAGTACCTGAGCGCAATGGAAGCGTCTGTAGAGCACATGAACCGCATCACGACGGACATCCTCAAGCTAGAAGAGGCGGAATCCGCCGAGATGCCCACCGAACTGCTGAACTTCACGCAGATTGTGCGCGACGTGAGCGACCAACAGCGCCACAGCGCCCGCGCCAAAAAGCTGCACTACACCGTAGACCTACCCACAGGCGAAACACAGGTGCGCGGCAACCGCACCCAACTGTACGAGGCGACCGCCAACCTCATCAACAATGCCATCAAATACACGCCGGAGGGCGGCTCGGTGGATGTGATCCTGGAAAACGATGGGATTGCCGCCGTGTTCGAGGTGATCGACACGGGCTATGGCATTCCCTACGACATGCAGCAAAAGCTGTTCCAGCCGTTTTACCGCGCCAAAACCAAAGAAACCAGCGAGATAGAGGGCACGGGCTTGGGGCTGCACCTCGTTAAGCGGATTATCGAGCGCCACCAAGGGCGCATGATTTTCCGCAGCCGCTACCAGGAAGGCAGCACGTTTGGCTTCCAGGTGCCCGCTACGCAGGAAAATGACGAATAAGACCATGAACACTGTGACCCTGCCAGACCTGCAACATGTGAAGCTGTTGCTGATTGATGACGACGAAGACGAATATGTGCTGGCGCGTGCCCTCCTGCCGGAGATGAACATCGGTGCAACGCTGGACTGGACAGACCGCTACGCCGACGCGGTTAAGATGGTGCTGCAAGAGGCACACGACGTTTACCTGATTGACTATCACCTGGGCGCGAACACCGGCGTAGACCTGCTGCGCACCGTGCGGGAGCGCGGCTGCCGCGCACCCATCATTATCCTCACCGGGCGGGATGGCGACGGGCTGGACATTGAGGCGCTGGAGGCGGGCGCGACCGACTACCTGGACAAGAACAACCTCAACGCTGTGCTGCTAGAGCGCAGCATCCGCTATGCCATCCGCCAGCAGCACAACCAAAACCACCTGGAAGACCTTGTGCGCCAGGTCACCCGGCTGGAGCAGCTCAAAACGGACATGATTCGTATCGTCGCGCACGACCTGCGCACCCCGCTCACGGTGATGCGCGGCTACATCGAAATCTTCCGGGACGAGCCGCCCACCTGCTTCACTGCCCGCGAAAATGAATACGTGACGGAGATGCAAGCGGCAATCTTGCGGATGCAGCGCATGGTGGGCGATATTCTGTCGCTAGAGCGCATTGCCGAGCTGAGCGGCGGCTATACCGACCCGGTGGACTTCTCCGCGCTGGTGGCAGAGGCGTACCAGGAATACCAGCACCGCAGCACCCAGCAGTTCGTGCTAGACCTGCCCCCGGAGCCGATCATCGTGTATGGCAGCGAACCGGAACTGCGCGAGGCGATAGAAAACCTGCTGAGCAACGCCACCAAGTACACCCCGGAAGACGGCAACATCACCGTTTCCCTCTCCGCAGACCCCGACTTCGCCCTGTTCACCGTGCAGGACGACGGCTACGGCATCCCAGCGGCGATGCAAGATAAGGTGTTCGGTCCGTTCTTCCGCGCAAAAACCCCGGAAACGCGCCGAATCCAGGGCACGGGGCTGGGGCTGCACCTCGTCAAGAACATCATAGAGCGGCACAACGGCTCCGTGCACTTTGAAAGCGAACACGGCAAAGGCAGCACATTCGGCTTTATGCTGCCCCAGGTAGAGAGCGCCCATGAATGAGCATCACACATACCGCGTGCTGCTGGTGGATGACGAACGATCTTCCTATGAGTTTGTGCAAACTCTGCTGCACAACTCTCCAGAAGACCGCTATCACCTGGATTGGGTGTCTAAGTATGAATCTGCTGTTGAGGGCATCTTGGCGGCACAGCACGATGTGTGCCTGCTAGACTACAACATGGGCACGTTCACCGGGCTAGATGTGCTGCGGTATGTGCGGCAGCAGGGCGGCACCCGCCTGCCTATCGTCGTGCTAACGGGGTATGGCAACCACAGCATCGACCTGGAATCTTTGCACTCCGGTGCAGCGGAATACCTGGACAAGTCTCGCCTAAAGGCAGACATGCTTACCCGCACCATCCGCTACGCCGTCAAGCACCAGCAGGACAAAAACGAGCTTGCCGACCTGTACCGCCAGGTAAGCGAACTGGAACAACTGAAAACCGACATGATACGCATCGCCGCGCACGACCTGCGCACGCCGCTGATGACGATGCTGAATTATGCCAACTTTTTGCGGGACGACGATAAACACCCACTGCTGGACTACCAGGTGGGGTACGTGGGGGAGATTGTGTCGTCTGTACGGCGGATGCAGCAGATTATCAGCGATATTCTCTCGTTGGAGCGCATCCAGGAGACGGCAGCAGAGCGCTACGAGCAACACGCCGACCTCGCAGAGCAAATTCACCTCGCGGCGGAAGCAGCACTGGCGCGTACCACCGGGCACGTCATCACCATGGACGTGCCGCAGAGCGGTGTGCTGGTACAGGGCGATGCGTCCCAACTGCGGGAGGCGGCAATGAACCTGATGACGAACGCGGTCAAATACACACCCGAAGGCGCGTCGATCACACTGCGGTTAGCCGTGGATGGCGACGTGGCGCTGTTCACCGTGGAAGACGCGGGCTACGGCATCCCAAAGGACATGCAAAGTCGGCTTTTCCAACCGTTCTACCGCGCCAAGTCCAAGGAAACACGCCGCATAGAGGGCACCGGGCTGGGGTTGTACTTGGTGCGCAACATCATCCATCGGCACGGCGGGGAGATCGTCTTCCACAGCGTGTACGGGGAGGGCAGCACGTTCGGCTTTTCTGTGCCGCTGCTGCCGACGCGGTAGCCCAAAACAAAACGAGGGTGCCCAATGCACCCCCGCGACACTAAATCTATTTCAAATAAGTCTAGTTTCTCCTCCGGCGTGGCGTTTGCCTCGCTCTATTCACCTCGTTAAAAAATCACCGCTTGAGAGACCAACAACGCCGCCGCGAACTTCGTTCGCAGTGGTTATGGGGGCGCTCTCATATTTACTTTCACTGTATTGTGGCGGCACATGTCCCCACCAGTGAGGGGTGTCATCAAACTGAGTTAAAGATGTCATTGGCGGGCAAGGCACGTTCCGTGCTTGAAATTCTGCGTGCGGTCTGTTAAGACACTGCCCGGCATGGGCAACATAGGATCTCACAATTTGACGCGCTTTTGGGGCGGGGTACTGGTCATCATGGTGGTGTTTTGCACCGGGGCATGGGCACACGGGCGTGTGCTGCCCATCCTGGAGGGCGGTGACGAATGGCTGCAACTGGCATACATGGAGCACCTGCGTGCCACGGGCACACTGCCGCCGCGCAACTTCGACAGCACCGGGGCAATCCGCCAGCAAAGCGGGCAGCCGCCGCTCACCTACGCGCTGAGTGCGCTTGCGCCCGCCGCCTTGCGCCTGCCACCGCTCACGGAGACGGACGCCATGATGGACGCGCTGCAACGCGACAGCAACAACTGGTTCGCCCCGCCAAACCGCTTTAACCGCCGGGACAACAACAACGTGTTCTATCGCTCCAATGTGCCCGCCAACACCCCCGCCGTGATTGATGTGGTGCGGGCGGTGCGCTGGGTCGCGCCGCTGTACGGCGTGCTGGCAATTGCGGCAATGGCGGGCGCAGCACGCGAGGTGTTCGGCTGTGGGCGCTGGGCGCTGGCGGCAACGGCGTTCTTCGCGTTTACGCCCATGTTCCTGCACGTAAACAGCTTCCTCACCACGGACGCGGGCGCGGCGGCGCTCGGCACGGTGGTGCTGTGGCTCGCGCTGGTGATTGCCCGGCGTGGCACGACGTGGTGGCGCTCGGTGGCGGTGGGTTTGGCGCTGGGGCTTGCCGGGCTGGCAAAGGTGAGCACGCTGCTGCTTGCGCCCGCCGTCGGCGCGGCAGTGATGCTGGGTGTGTGGGCAAATCGCGGCGTGGTGCGGGTTGTCGGTCACGGGGTGCTAATAGCGGTGCCGCTTGCACTGACGTTTGGGGTGTGGGCGGGGTGGGGCTGGCTCACCTATGGCGACCCGCTGGGCACGCAAACACACCAATTTCCCGGTCAGCATTTTGACCCGCCGCTGGGTGTTGGCGCGGTGCTGGCACGAATGCCGGAGGTCTACCTGAGCTATTGGGGCAAGTTCGCCAGCGCGGTGTATTTGCACCCCGCCACCTACGCCGCCCTGACGGGGTTGGTAGCGGTCGCGGGGGTGGGGTATGTCATTCATCTGGCATGGGGTGTGCGGGCGACCGATGAGTCGCCCACACAACAGCACGGGTCGCCCCTACGGCATCCATCGGTGCGGATGAGCGTGGTTATCGCACTGGCGGCGGGGACGCTGTTTGCCGGGGTGTGGTATTGGGTGGCAACCATCAACTTTATCACCGGGCGGCTGATGTTCCCGGCACACGGCGCGTTTGCGCTCATCGTCACGGGTGGGTTTTACGTGCTGGCAAAGCGCTTCCCCCGCGCAGACTTCGCGCTGCGGGCGCTGCTGGTGGCACCAACAGCGGTTGTGGGGCTGGTGGTCGCGCCGCTGGCACTGCACGCCGCCTACGCGCCACCGCCCCCCGCAAGTGGGGTCGCCGCCGATGAAGGGGTGGTCGCCGCCGCGTACACATTTGAGCAAACCGTACACCTGATGGGCTGGCACGCCCCGACGAGCACCATCACCTCCGGCGAGCTGTTCCCGGTCAAGTTATGCTGGCGCGTGCTGCAACCCACACAGCGCCCCGCCGCCTACTCGCTCAAGATTGTGCAGGATGGCGTGCCCGTGGGTGAGCGCACATCGGTGCACGGGCTGGGGCGCTACGACTGGCGGCAGTGGCAGGAGGACGACGCTTTCTGTGAAACGGTGGATGTGCCCATTGGCGATGTGGAGCCGAACGCCGCCTATGACATCATCCTGGTAATGCTGGATGCGTACACGGGCGCAGTCGATTGGCAGGCAACCGCACCGGACGGCACGCCGGTGGCGTTCCCGTGGCTGGGGCAAGTTCGGGGGGCATCATGAACGAGTTCATTCGCAGGCGGGCGGCGCTGCTGCTGGCAGGCGTGATCTTTCTGCTGGCGTTTGTGCCGCTTGCCGTGCCAGAACGCGCCGTGCAGACCGACGAAATCGCACATTGGATCGAACGGACAGACATTTTTGTGTGGGCGATGCGCAACGGGCGCTTTGGCAACACTGTGCAAACCGAACACCCCGGCGTGACCGTGGTGGCGTTGGGTGCCATTGCGCAGGCGAGCCACGAAGCGCTGTTCCCCAACACGGAACTACCGCCACACGCCCACCTGCACCTGATTCGCTTTCCGCTCAAGCTGGTCAACGCGCTGCTGATTGCACTGGGCTACCTGCTGCTGCGCCGACTGGTGCCGCCGGGCGTGGCATTTGGCGCGGCGCTGCTGTGGGCGTGCTCACCGTACCTGCGCTGGCACATGCGCCTGCTGCACATCGACGGGCTGACCACAAACTTCATGATGCTGTCGTTCCTGTTGGTGCTGCTGGCGTTGCCTACTGCCAACAACAGGGGCGGCGTCCACTGGCAGACTCTGCTGCTAGCAGCGTTTGTGGGCGGGCTGGCGGCGCTCACGCGCTTTTCGTCGCTGTATGTGGCGGGGGTGGTGGGTGTCGTCGCGCTGATTGCCTTCGTCAGCACGGGTGAGCGCACGCCGCGACGGTTTGGCGTGCAGGTGATGCTGCCTGTGGTCGTGTTCACGCTCACCGTCGCGCTCACCTGGACAGCGCTGTACCCTGGCATGTGGACAAACGCACGCGGCGTCTATGGGCAGAGCGTGCACGGCGTGGATAACGCCACATCGGCGCACGGCAGTGGCAGCTTCTTCCTCGGCACAGCAGTGGATGACCCCGGCGCGGCGTTCTACCCGGTGGTGCTGCTGGCACGCACCTCGCCAATTGTGCTAGTGGGTGTGCTGCTGGCGGCGGTGGCGGCGCTGCGCGGTGCGCTGCAAGCGCAGTGGCGGGTGTGGCTGGCGGTGGCGCTGTACGCGCTGTTTTACCTGCTCATGCTCACGCTGCTAAGCAAGAAATTTGACCGTTATGCGCTGCCCGTGTACCCGGCGCTGGCACTGCTGGCGGCGGCAGGCTGGGGATGGCTCGTGGGCAGTGTGGGGCGGGTGCAATCGCCGCGCTGGCAGCGGGTAGCATGGGGGGCAGCAGTCGTCGTTGTTGCCGGGCACGCGCTGTGGTACCTACCGGATGAGTACGCCTACACCAATCCGCTTTACAGCGGCAATCGCACCCAGGCAACGCTTATGGTCGGCGGTGGGGAGGGGCTGCAAAGCGTATTCGACTTCTACGCTGGGGTGGATGAGACGGTGCGCTGCGAGGTGCTGATTGCGTCGTCCTACACGGACATCGTCTCACATTATGTGCCGTGTGCGCGGACGATTAGTGTGCGGGATGTGACGCCCACCAACATCGTCATGCCCGATTACTTCGTCAACTACGTGAACTTTGACCAGCGTGAGCCAGCATGGGCGGCGGTGTTCGCAGAGCTAGAGCCGATTCATACGGCGGTGGTGCACGGCATCACCTTCTTTGAGCTATACGACGGCGACGATGTGCGCCGCGCCTACGCCAATGCGCCCGAAACAGCATGGCAGCACACCCCGTAACGTGCTAGTCTTGCGCCCGATTTGCATCAGAGTGCCCAATCGCCCCTTGCTAAAAGCAAGAGGCTACCGTTGCCGCCCAGAAGCACCTGAAGGCGCTCGGACTGGGCGGGTGCAAGCGGCTTGACGATGTTGGCGAACTCGTTGCGGTTCACACCTGCACAAGACTATTTGTTTTGTTCGCTAACAACATTTTTAGCTGCTTCCTGCCCACCGCATAGCTGTTGGCTTTAAGCCAACAGCGGTTGAGTTGACAATACGAGCACGTCATGACACCGCAAAAACCATTCGCATCGCACACATGGGTACGTCCGCTGGCGGGAGCACTGCTGATCTTTCTGGTGGCGTTCCTGCCGCTGCTGGTCTCCAGTGCTGCCATCCACACAGACGAAGAAGAGCACTGGCGTCACCGTACCACGTACTTTCTCAGTGCGCTGTCCTACCGCCACTTCCACGACACCGCCATGACCGAGCACCCCGGCATCACCGTGGTGGCGCTGGCGGGCACAGCGCAGCTTGCGTGGGAGCGCTGGGGCGGGGAGCCGCTCGCACTGGTGGACTACATTGAGGTGCTGCGCTTCCCCATTAAGCTAGTCAATGCGCTGGTCGTGGCGCTGGGTTACCTGGCGCTGCGGCGTGCCGTCGGCGGGACGGTGGCGTTTTGGGGGGCATTGATGTGGGCGGCGTCGCCGTACCTGCGCTGGCACATGCGGCTAGTGCACATCGACGGCATGACCGCCAACTTCATGATGCTCTCGTTTGTGCTGCTGCTGCTGGCGTTTGGCACTCACCGCCGCGTGACTGACGACGATGCACCGCACGTAAGCTGGTGGGCGCTGGGCGGTGCGGGGGTCATCGGTGGGCTGGCAGCGCTCACGCGCTTTTCGTCGTTTTATCTGTTCGGGGTGGCGGGGCTGCTGGCGCTAATCAACCTATGGGCGTACCGCCGCGATATGACTGTGCCCCTGTTCGCTGCGCGGATTGCCGCGCCTGTGCTGGTGTTTGCGCTGGTCATCGCCGCCACATGGACGGCGCTCTACCCTGCCATGTGGACGAACGCGGCAGGCGTCTATGCGGAGACGGTGCACGGCTTTGACAACGCCCTGAGCGACCACGGCACGTTCTATATGGGGCAGCCAACGCAAAGCCCTGGCGCGACGTTCTACCCGGTGGTGCTGTGGTTCCGCATGGTGCCGTGGGTGCTGGCTGGCGTGCTGCTGGCGCTGATTGCCGCCGCCAACGGTGCAATGCGCGACCCGTGGCGCGTGTGGTTGGGTGTGGCGCTGTACGTGGGCGTGTACACCCTCATCCTCACATGGCAGACGAAAAAGATCGACCGCTACGCGCTGACGCTGTACCCGGCGCTGCACATCACGGCGGCGTTTGGCTGGCTGTGGTTCGTAGGTGTGCTGCGGCGGCGACTGCCCACGCTAAATCGGGCGGCGGTACGCGCTGCTGCTGTGCTGGCATTTGCGCTGGTGGTGCTGTTCCCGCTGCGCTGGATCGCCATCGAGTATGCGTTTATCAATCCGGTGGCGGGCACCCAACAGGCAGAGCAATCCCTGCTTATCGGCGGCGGTGAGGGGCTGCAAGGCATCGCCGCGTTTTACAACCAGTTGACCGACGAGCAGCGCTGCGGCAAGATCTTCGCGTCGTCCTACTCGCATGTGGCAGAGCACTACATCCCGTGTGGGCGGGCGTGGTCGGCATGGCACCTGAACCCGGTCGTGGTGGAAAACGCGGACTACATCATCAACTACGTGAACTTCCGCCAGCGCGACCCGTCCGCGCAGGAGCGGCTTGCCGGGCTAACGCCCATCTTCACGGTGCGCTATGGCGGCATTCGCTACATTGAGGTATATGATGGTGACACCGTGCGCGAGGCAAACGCCGAGTGGCTGCTCACGGCGGCGGAGAACGACCCGAACCCAACTGAACCCCCACCCGAAAGCGAATAGGCAAGCATCATCATGAGCGATCCCAACACCCTCTACACCCACAGGCTAGCGCGGCTGCGTGCCATTACCCAGGAGCGCGGCGCAGACGCCGTGGCGCTGGTGCCCGGCGCGAATATGGTCTACTTTACTGGGCTGCACTACCACCTCAGCGAGCGCCCGACGATTGCGCTGGTGCTCAGTGGCGGCGGCACCGTGTTTATTGTGCCGCAGTTGGAGTCGGCACACCTGCAAGCGGTGCAGGATGCGCTGGACGTGCGCCATGCGTTCGCGTGGACGGACGCCGACGGATACGTGGGGGCGTTCCAGGGGGCGGCAGTAGACCTGGGGCTGCGCGGCGGTGTGCTGGGCGTGGACGACATGACCATGCGCGTGTTCGAGTGGCTGGCGTTTAGCGCTCATGCACCGGGGCTGCATGTGGCAAGCATGGGGCAGGATTTGCTGGGGCTGCGGGCAGTGAAAACCCCGGATGAGATCGCGTATATGCGGCGGGCGGTGCAGCTCAGCGAGAAATCATTGGAGGAAACGCTGGTGCAGGTGCGACCCGGCATGACCGAGCGCCACGTTGCCGACCTGCTCAAATCTCGGCTGAGCGCAAACGGCTCTGAAGGGGAGGCGTTTGGCACGATGGTGCTGGCAGGCGCGAACAGCGGCAATCCGCACAGCACAGTGGGCGACAATCTCATCGGCGCGGATGACTTCCTGCTGTTCGACTTCGGCGGCACCGTGCACGGCTACCCGGCAGACATCACGCGCACGTTTTGCCTGGGCACGCCCACAGGCGAAATGACCGCCATGCACAATGCGGTGCTGCGTGCCAACGAAGCGGCACGGTTGGCGGTGCGCCCCGGCGTGACCAGCGGCGACGTTGACCGCGCCGCCCGCGCCGAGATCGAAGCGGCGGGCTACGGCGAGTACTTCATCCACCGCACCGGGCACGGGCTGGGGCTGGAAGTGCACGAGCTGCCGAACATCACGCCCGGCGGGGAACTGGAACTGGCGGCGGGCATGGTGTTCACCATAGAGCCGGGCGTGTACATCGCCGGGCTGGGCGGCGTGCGTATTGAGGATAACATCGTCGTGACGGAAGACGGCGCGGAGTCGCTCACCACGTTCCCGCGCCGCCTGCGCCTGAGCGAATAGCGGCAAAGCCAACTCATACCCCCAACGTCCGGTGCCCGTGTGGCAGCGGCGACAAATACAAGAAGTGCTGCCGTCCCGTTCGCAAGGGTGCCCCCACCGCGACGGCAGCGCCCCACCACGCCCTATCCCTCGCCAGGTTCGTCCGGTTCCTCCAACTTAATCTCCGCCACCACTTGCCCGTGGTCGGACTGCCACTTCTCCACGTCTTCGCCGCCCAGTGAGTCGTCCGCGAGGTGGTCGTTGTACACCCGCACTGCCTTCACCGCCGCGATGCGGTCGCGGTTCTCGTAGATGAACTCCTCGCTCACGTAGATGTGGTCAAGCGCCTCGTAGTGCCCGTTGTAAATGTGGGTGTAGTACACATCGTGGTAGCTGCGCTTCGCCTGGATGTCCTTGACGTTGTACAGCAGCACATCCCATATCGCCTTCTTCTGCTCAAATGGCAAAAAGCGCCACGGGGGTGACCCGGCGAGAATGTCGCTGGTGACGGCGGTCACGCTGTCGTTCATATCGCCCATCACCACCACCGGGATTTGCGTCTCGCGCATTACATCCACGATCACATGGCGCAGGGCAATCGTCTCTGCGGCGCGGCGGATGAGTGAGCGTGCTTTGCCCATTGCCTGCACAAGCGGGTCTTTGCGGTCTTCGTCGTCGTCAATCATCGGGCGCTTGGACTTAAGATGTGCCACGAACACGTACAACTCAATGTCGTTTTCCAGGCGCAGCTTTGCCCGCACCACCGGGCGCGAAAACGCCGTGATGGGCACGGTCTGGTCGCCGTAGTTGACCTGTGCCGCCGTGGGAAAGTTGGTCATCATGCTGCTTTCGATCACGGGGAGGCGCGAGAGCAGCGCACAGGTCGGCAGGGGCTGCCCCTTCTCGTCGTGGCGGTCATCCGCAATGAGTGTGGCACCCTGGTACGCCTCAATCGAGCTGATAACGGTTTTAATCGCCTCTGTGTGGAACAACTCCTGAAAGCCCACCACATCGGCACGCATCCGGCTGAGCTGGGTGCCGATCCAGGCGACTTTTTTGGTGTATACCGCCTCGCTGTAGCGGTTGCGGTCATAATATGTGACGCCGGGCAGCACAAAGTTGTACAGGTTAAATGTGCCGATCTTGAACAGGTCTGCCATGGGGTTCCCCCTGGGTAAATAGACGCGACGGGATGTGCGCCCAGTGTGCCCGATGTTCCGCCGGGGCGCAACTTTTATGAGCGGGGTAGCAATTCGTGATTCTGTTGCCGCCGTGCCCACATTGCCCTACAATACCGCGCACCACATGACCGCTAACCCACCAGGGGCACCCACCATGACCAAACTGCTCGAAGTAAGCCATTTACACGCCAGCTACGGTGCCATCAAGGCGCTGCGCGGCATCAGCTTTAGCGTGAGCGCCGGGCAGGTGGTCAGCTTGATTGGTGCCAACGGCGCGGGCAAGAGCACCACCCTGAACACCATCAGTGGGTTTTTGCGCCCCAGCAGCGGGCACATCCTGTTCGACGGGCAGGACATCACCGCCGCACGCCCGAACAAAATCACGGGTTCCGGGCTAGTGCAGGTGCCGGAGGGGCGGCAGATTATTGCGAACATGAGCGTGTACGAGAACCTGCAAATGGGTGCCTACCTGATACACAACCGCGCCCAACAAACGCAGGAGATCAACCGGATTTTCGAGCGCTTCCCGCGCCTTGATGAGCGCCGCCACCAGAAAGCAGGGTCGCTCAGCGGCGGGGAGCAGCAGATGCTTGCTATTGGGCGGGCGCTGATGGCGCAGCCGCGCCTGCTGATGCTGGACGAACCGAGCATGGGGCTTGCCCCGCTGCTGGTGAACGAGGTGTTTGCGATCATCCGGGAGATTAAGGCGGCGGGTATTCCCATTCTGCTGGTGGAGCAGAACGCCCGCAAGGCGCTGCAAGTGGCAGACTACGCCTACGTGCTCGACCGGGGCACGATTGCCCGTGAGGGCGAGGCGGCGGCAATGCGTGCCGACGAGAGCATCGTCGAGGCGTATTTGGGCTAGGCGGAGTCCTTTGCCTCATCTCTCCAAATCCCTAGCGCTGCACGAGATACGTGGTTTGCACCATGCCGTTGTCCCAGGTGTGTGTGCGCAGGTGCTTCAGGCGCACGTCTCGTCCTATGTCACCGAAAAGCGGGATGCCCTTGCCGATCAGAATGGGGATGGTGGTGAGCGTCATCTCATCTACCAGCCCCTCCCGCAAGAACGACTGGATCACCCGCCCACCGTCCAGGTACACATGTTTAAACCCCCGCTGCGCCAAGCTGTCCAGCAAGTCGCGCGGCGCGGCGTCATCAACGCGGACGGTGTCGCGCAGCGCTTCTGGCACGTCGGTCAGCGTGCGGCTCATCACCACGACGGGTTTTGTGCCGTAGGACCACGGCTCGAACGTTAACACCTTCTCGAACGAGCCGCGCCCCATCACCAACACATCAACCGAAGTGAAGAACGCCGCGTAGCCCGCGTCATCGCCGTCCGGCAGCGGATCGCCCGCGTGCAGCCATGCCACATCACCATCGGGGCGGGCGATGTAACCGTCCAGGCTCTTCGCCATGAACACCGATACCTTGATTTTCCCGTGAGCGGTCATCCATGCTCCTAGCAAAGGTTGTTCACAATGACGATAAGCGCCAGCACTCAAGTAAACCGTGCCCGCACTCACACGCGCCCCGACAGAATGGGGGAGGGGGCGATCACTGTAGGCGGGCACAACGGGATTACGCTAGTGTTTTACCGGGAACGACGGTTGCTAAACACAACGATCAGGATGAAGGCTGTGTACAACGATACGGGTAGGATGACCAAAGCACGCGCGGCTGCCTCTGGCAAACGACCTGTCTGCGGGTCTTGCAAGCCCGGCACGTTGCCGATGGCAACAAGCGCGATGACCACGGCAATGGTGACCGCAATCAACAGCCCATAAAAGCGGGCAAGGGCGATTCGTTTCATTTCATCCTGTTGTTGCGGATCATGCTGCATGGTTAACCTCCTTAGTTGTCTATGTACCATGCGAAAAAAGATCGTTTATGTGTAAAAAATAACGAGTGCAAAAATGTACATCCAAACAAATACGGTGAACCCCACCGGCAGGAGTATTTCCCCCAGGTTCTTCTGCCCTGGCAGTTTACCTCTGTTCTGCCACACCACCGCCAGCAACCCAATCCACGCGACCAGGAAGACGGCAAAAATCACGTAACGCATGATAGCAAACTCCTCTCTGTAAGCTGCGATGTGCTATCTTATATTTGTGGTTGCACAGGGTTGTGCAACCTATTTTTTACCCCAACAATTGGGACATTCTAACACCTTATAAGCTAACACATTGAGCACGTTATTTCCACTACATCAGGCGCTTTGCAGTGCCTGACAATCGGGAAAAAGCGCCACAGTCACTTATACAGCGCACAAACCGAAACCTAACCTTGAGGTTCACGTTGTGTGCATACTAACCCACAGCGTACGCACAATGGTGTACACTAGTGTGTGATCGCACTTCGCACCCACCAAGAGAGGACAATCCATGCCTGCACTGGCAAAAATCCCCACACAACGACAGGCGGTTATCACGGTGGGCGGGCATCAGATGTCCGCGTTGATGTTTAACCTGGACAAGCAAAGCACGCCTGTTGTGTTCATCCACGGGATTACATCGTCGGTGTTTTTTTGGGGCGCGGGGCAAAACCGCTATATAAAGGACAACCTGCGCTGGTATTCGCTGTCCTTGCCGGGGCACTACCCCGCCCGGTTCCCCGCGAGCTTTACCGAAACGCAACTGACGGCGGAGCACATTGCCCACGTCACAGCGGAGTCCATTCGCAAGCTGACGGACGGGCGTCCGGTGATAATAGGCGGGCACAGCACAGGCGGCTTTAGCGCGGTGAACATGGCAATCCACCACCCGGAACTCGTAGAAGCGGTGTTCAGCATCGGCGGGTTTGCCCACGGGCGCTGGACGGGCGTTTTGGGGGTGTACCAGTGGCTTGCCCGCCGGGGTGCCGTTGGGGAGTGGTTATTCCGGCGCGGGTTTGAACTGGTCGGCAGCAGTCGAGAACTTTATAAGGCGGCGCTGCGCTTCTACGCGGCAGATGCCCCCGCGATGTATGCCGTCTCCTCACTAGAGGAAAGCATCGACGATACCTACGCCCCGGCAGCACAACTGGACCTGGACGCGATGCTGATGTGGTTCCGGCAGATGCCGCAAACCGATATCAGCGAGCGCCTGGGCGAAATCCAGGTGCCGATGCTGCTAATAGTGGGCGACGCCGACCCGATTGTGCCGCCTGCGCAGTCCTACCTGATGCACGAGCGTGTGCCCCACAGCACGCTCAAGGTCTACCCGGGCGCGGGTCACCTGCCATTTGCAGAGCGAGAGACGCTGTACAATACAGACCTCGCCGCGTGGCTGCGCGAACAGGTGGAGGGGTAGCACTGCATCACGCTCCGAGTACGATGCGACCCTACTGCAACAGCAAACAGATCAACAACGCTTTTAGCGAACGGGTGTCTGTTGGGGTCCAGCACGCTGAACCCCCGACGTAACCTACTGCGTCCCGGCAATGGCAGGTTAAACGCCCGCAGGCGTCTTAATCCCCGTCCACTGCTCAGACAGCTCCCACAGGCGCTCTTGCTTCGCCTCGTCCATCGTCTCCGGGATGGGTTCCTTTTCCGCTTTGTCTGCGAAGTACTTGCCCGTGATGCCCTTCACTTCTGGGGCGCTTGCCAGGTAGATGCTGGTTGCCGCGCCGTCCTCTGGCGTTTTGCCGAACAGCTTGAGCACCTTGCCGAAGGTACGGAACAGCAGGTTGGTGTTGTTTGCAAAGCCCGTGTTCACCAGCCCTGGGTGCAGCGAATTTACCGTCACATGGGTGCCGTCTAAGCGGCGGGCGAGCGCGTTCGCGTGCAGGATGTTTAGCGCCTTGCTTTGCGCATAAACGGCAAAGGTCTGGTAGCGCTGCTGGTACTGGATGTCGTCCCAGTTTACGCCGCTGCGGTGCGCCTCCGATGACACATTGATAATCCGTGCCTCGCCGTGCTGTGCGGCAGTCTGCTTGAGCAGGTCGAGCAGGTCGTTGGAGAGCAGGAAGTAGCTGATGTGATTAAGCGCCAGCGTTAGCTCCAACCCGTCGGCGCTTTCGTACCGCTCGGAGAATACCGCGCCAGCGTTGTTCAGCAGCACATCCAGCCGGTCATGGCGCGACTTGTACGCCTCTGCTGCCGCCCGGATGTCCGCGATGCTGGATAAATCCGCCTGGATGTAGTCTGCCTCTCCGCCTGCCGCCAGGATGGTGTTCACGGTGGTGTCCAGCTTATCTGCATTGCGGCTGATGACCGTCACCGCTGCGCCCATTTTCGCCAATTCTAGGGCGCTCACCTCGCCAATCCCGTTGGTGCCCCCGGTGACGATGACGCGCTTGCCTGTCATATGTGCCATGTGGTGCTGTTCCTTGTTTTGCCATTTGCGGCGATGGTAGCACAAGCGCCCCGCGATTTGCCCCAGTCTATAGAACGGTTCATGTGCGCGGTTGCCCATTGACGCAACCCGTTTTTAAGCTAAGATTATGTAAATGTTAAATATTTAACATTAGGCAGCGCATGGGTACCCACCACTGCACCGTAATGATTTACTGATGTTTGCCAACAATATTTTTAATACGTAGTCTCCCTGCCCGGCGCTGAGCGCATAGTTGATGAGCACAACACAGGTTCTCTCTCCCGTAGACCAAATTGCCTGCGCCGGGCAGCTTTTCCCCCAAAAAACGAAATCCGAATACAAACCAGCCCGTCTATTCCGCCTGTGCGGTTTGCCGCCACTGCGCCGTATCGTAGATATAGGCATAGGCGATGCCATGCACTTGTACAACATGAATCGGCGTTGCGTCTTCCATGAATGGTTGCAACTCTGGAAAGCGTTGGCGGTAGTTGATGTAGTTCACGATGTAGTCCGCCTTTTCCGTAAACTCACCGGGGTCTAGGTCGGATATATTGGTGCACGGCAAGTAGCGCTGCAACATAACCTCGTAAAACGTGGAGATACGCAGCGTGCACAGCGCCTCGTCGTCTATCTCGCCCTGGAAGTACGCCGCCACACCCTCAAAGCCCTCCCCGTTGCCGATGATGAGCATCTCCTCTACGGGGGCACGCGCACCGCCGAGCAGTGGGTTCATGTAGGCGTATTCCCCGCGCAGGAACCACATGCCATTGACGACCAGCAGCACCGTGACTGCAACCCAACCCGCCGTGCTCCGCCAGGGGGGGGCACTGCCCAGGTGCTTGCCAATAATGCCCACCAACCACAGCCACCCGAACGCCGCCAGCAGGTGCAGCGCCGGGAAGATAGGCAGCGCGTAGCGGTCAAATTTTTTGCCCTGCCACACCAAAATAGCCAGGTAAAGCACCGCGTACAGCGCCACAGCGAGCCACAACCGCCACTGTGAGCGCATTTCTCCGCGCAGTGCCGCCAGCAGCGCCAGCGGTAGCCCCAGCAGCGTCCACGGCGTCATGCGGAACGGCAGCGCCACCGGGTAATACCAGAAACCGGGATCCTGGCGCGGCTCCCCCATAAAGAAGCTGCCGTTGTCGTGGGGGTTCAGCGCGTTGTCAAAGCCGTGGATGAACTCGCCCCACACCGCGTCCGCGTTTGCCCACATGCCAGGGTACAGCGCCGTCCAGGTGAGCGCGAGCACCCCGGTAAACACGAGCACAGGCAGCGCAATCTGTGTGAGGAACCCCTGCACAGTCAACTGGCGGCGGTACGTCCACAGGTTAATCAGCGCCAGCACGCCCGCCATGCCCGCCAGGTAAAACGACGAAAAGCGCGTGAGCGATGCCAGCCCTGCCACAAATCCCGCCAGTGCCAGCCATCCCCAACCCACCGGGGCAGGTTTGCGTTTGTCTGCCTGCGTGGGGGATACGTGCAGCCGCCACGCCAGCAGCATTAGCGCGAACGAGAGCATCATGAACGTGGTGCTCATGCCGTCGATGTGCAGCAGGCGGGTGTACCAGCGCAGGTAGGGCGCAGTCGCCCACATCAACACGCCCAAAAACGCCACCCGCACATCAAACAGGCGCACCAGCACCAAAAACGCCAGCGGCACCACCAGCGCGTTCACCACGCCAACCGGGAAGCGCAGCACCTGCATCTGCGTGACGAAGGGCAGCGCCCGCTCCGGGTCGATTTGCTCCAGTGCCAGCCGCCCCAGCCCGCCAAACGCCACCGTTGTGATCCCGGGGTGCTCGGTCTGTACGGTGTCGGCAAAGCGCCCATCGCGCATCGCCCGCAGGAAGCGGTCAGTACGGTCGTACCAGTGCGCCACCTCGTCAATTTGCATGGCGGCGCTGGGGATGGCTAGCGGCACAAATGCCACCAAAAACAGAAAAAGTGCCTGCACGCTTGTGCGCTGGGCGAAGGTTCGCATAGGGGATAATCTCTGTCCAAGTGCACTATGAATAGGTTGTGGGTGGCTTTTTGCTGGCAAGCGATGTTGTTTGTTAACGGGCAAGCACATCGCATGTCGTGTGTGCCTGTAGCTATCTGCCAGCGGCAAACCACCAAACAGCGCCACATTCTACCGCTGCGGGCGGCTAAGGAACATACTCGCGGCGCACACGGTCTACAATTTGCGTCAGGGCATCGGGGGTGTGGGGTTGGTCGGCAAGGATGTAACAAAACGCGGCAACCACCAGCCCGGCGGCAAAGTCGTAGCGCGGACCTTCTGGCTCGTTGCCCAGCAGCAGCGCCCGGAACCCCGGCACATCCACGCCGCTGTCACCTAACAGCGTGACCACCCCCGCCGGGTAGCGTGCCCAGCGCGGCAGCGGGCGGCGCAGCACCGTTTGGCGGGTTTTGGCGCTGCGGTGGCTAAAGCGCGTTTTGCGGTTGTGGTCGTCGCTGGTGATTTCGTACTCGTTGGTTTGTGTGGCACATCCTGCAATCCACATCTCGCGCCCCGGCGCTTGCACCAGCCAATCCGGTTGTGCGGTGCCCAGCACATCGCCGGCACGCATCAGCAGGCGGACAGGTGGGTTGGCGTCTGGGGGAATGGTGTTCAATGGCAGGTACCTTGTGTGAAAAATCGTTTAAGGATAATATCGCCAGTATATAGCGGGCGCGTTACGGGGTCAAAGCCACATTATGCAAACAAACAATCTCACATTGTTATCTATTGTGCTTGTGCTGCTCATCGGTGGGGCGGCGTTGTCGTTCGCACAGGAGGGCGCACCCGTTGCGACACCCGCTGTGCAACCCTCACCGGAACCAGAGATGCTGGCGTGCGAAGCGACCCTGGAAGGACTGTGGGCGCTGGTCAGTGATGCGTGCGCAACCGGACCCGTGGGCTTCATCTGTAATGGGGGCAGTGCGCCGCAGGTGCGCCCCACCGGACCCGTAGCGAACTCCCTGGCGACCGTGGGGGCACTGGTGGAAACTGGCGTCGTGGAAGCGGTGCAAACGCTGCCCATCATCACGGAAGTCGTGGGCGGCGGTGTGATGTGGTTCCGGTGGGGAGAGCCACACTACCTGACCGGGCTGATCATCGGTGAGGTGGTGCTGTTCGACGTTACACCGGAGGAGCAAGCACCGTGGTCTACCATGGTGGTGCAAACGGGCATGGATCGCCCGGACTGCCCGACCACACCGCACAACACCTTCGTGCTAGAAGCACAACCGAACATTCTCTCCAGCGTGACCGTAAACGGCGTCGCCATTGATGTGACCGGGGCGGTTGCTGTGCGTACGCTGGGGGAAACCACCGTGTTTGCGGCGCTTTCTGGCAAGAACACCGTTACCGTGCAGGGCATTGACTTTGCACTGTGGACAGGGCAGCAGATCACGGTGGGCTACGCCCCCGGCAACTTCGCCCAACCCACCAGCGTCATCCAGAACCCCGCCGCGCTCGACCCACTCATCATTGAGTTCCTGCCGACGGGTCTGCTGGACCAGCCCGTGTGGCTGCCCCAGCCCGGCTACGCAACCACTGAGGGGCTGGTCAACCTGCGGGCGGAGCCGTCCATTGATAGCTTGCGGGTGGGGCAAGTCCCGGCGGGCGAACTGCTCACCGTGATTGGCAGCAACCCGGCAGGCGATTGGCTGCATGTGAGCGTGGGCGGTGGCTACAGCGGCTGGATGCTGGCAGAACTGCTGAACCAGAATCAGGTGTTTGTGAGCAGCGTCTACGAGGCGACACCCCAGCCCCCGCAGCGCTACGGTGCCCTGAACAACGTGGCGCGGGTGCGTGCACCCGCCGGGCTAAACATCCGGGAGAACCCGGCGACCACGTTTGGTGTCATCGGCAGCCTGAACAACGGTGACCAGGTGATGATGGTTGCCCGCAGCCCATACAGCCCGTGGGTGAAAGTGGCAGATGTGCAGGGCAATGTGCTGGGGTGGGTGTCCGTTGTCGCACTAGACACACGCTCCAATGTGGCGGCGCTGCCCGTGGACACCACCGTGCCGACGCCCCCACCAGATACCCCGCAAATTCCTACGCCGCCGCCGGGGTCGTTTGGCAACGCCTTCCCCGATCCGCGCGGGGGGCGCAGCTTTTAGCAGCGACACGATTTCGTTGTAGGGTAGGGCGTGTTACTTGTTGCGCGTGGGCGGCGGGGTGTTTCTGTAGACGCTGCCCGCTGTTTTTGCAACATCACAACATCATTTTTGTGATTCCGCAACAGTGTTTCAGAATATTATATCGTCATCCCCCCCGTGGGGCGTTGCACAATATTTTGCTGTGGAGCAATTGGACGCGGATTAGATGATGAGAGTGGCAGCACGATGCTACAGGATTTGAGCAGCAGAAAGGTCGGCAATTACGAACTGCGTAATGCGTTGCCAGAGACGTTCGAGCGCGGATTCCCACCCCCCAGACCCGGCGGTGGGAATCCGGGGGGCAACCGCCGCCGCCACCCGGCGGCTGACCTCAGACTGACTTGCAACTCACCTCGGAAGACATAACATCTGGAGGCACTCATGGAGAAGTTCCGGGCACGGCTGCGTCCGCAGTTACGTAAAGAGTACGGAGTGCGTCAACTGGTCAAGCAGGTAGACCATTGGGGCGCTGCTGGCCGTGATATTGGCGCCCCTAGCTGCGGTGGTTATTCAGCTTGCCGTCACCCGCTCGCGGGAATTCGGGGCAGACCGGGACGGCGCAGAACTGCTGGGCGACCCGCTGCCCCTGGCCGACGCACTGCTCAAGCTGGAGCGCGCCGGGCGCGGGCATCAGTCCCATGCGGCACACCCCTTTATGGCGCACATGTATATTGTACCCATTGACCTTGGCTCACTCAGCGGGCTGTTCCGTACGCACCCCCCCACAGAAGCGCGCGTGGAGCGCCTGCGCGCGATGGTTGGCGAGCTGGCAGCCGCCTAGTTGTTTGTGGCCGGGCACACAGCCTACACACTCATTCTTCATCCCACACCCACACCTGATACACGCCCGCTTCGTCCTGCCAAAGCAGGCGGGCGTGTGCGTCTAGCGCGGGCAGGAACAGCGCATTTTCCGCCTTGTTTCCAATGCTTTCATCGACCAGGAAGAACGTGTCGTACGCAAATCGGAACAGCAGCACCGCGTCGGCATCCTGCTGCCACTGCGCCATAATCTCGTCTGGCGTTTGCCCCCCGGCCACCAGCAGGTGCAGCCAGTGATCCGTCAGCGCATCCGGGTCGCAGGCGATGCCCGGCGGGCAGTAGTAGGCGCGCGGCTCGAAAGCGAAAAGCACGCGCGACCCCAGCGGAAGCACGTCGTCTAGCTGTTGCAGCGCTGTATAGTGCACGCCCAGCGTGCGCTCCAGGTATGCCGCGCGCGGGTCACCGTCCACAGCCAGCACCAGCGCCAGCGGATTCGCGCTTACCATTGCGCGAAGGGTGCCCAATGCCCCAAACACCAGCGTGAACGCCACTACCGCCTGGAGGATCATGTGCAGGTTAATGGGGCGCTTGCCCCATCGCGCCAACGCCGCGAAGCCCAGCGCGCCCAGCGCCGCAAACGCCGGGAAAACGGGTATCACCAGGCGGGTTTGCGCGCCGATGCCGCTAAGCGCTGCCGCACCGGCCCACATCAGCAGCATAGGCGCCAGCAGCAGCGTCGCCGTGCGCGTGAGCGTGCGCTCGGTCACCGTCAACCGATCCCAGCCCAGCCAGGCGAGCACGGCCAGCGGCATCAGCCACAGGCCAGCGTCGAACGAGTAGCGCAGCCCGCCCTCTGTGCCGGCAGCCGTGGCGACAAACGGCAGCAGCAGCAGCCGGAACACACCGCCCACCCCCTGTGCAAGCAGTCCATCTCCTGCCGCGCTAAAGCCCGCGCTGCGCGTTGCGTCCCAGGCCAGCCCACCAAAGAAGAACGGGTAAAACGGGTTGCCATACTGCACCAGCCCGCGCAGCCCCCACGGCAGGTACGCCAGCAGCGCCATACCCGCCAGCAGCACGCCGTTTTGCAAAACTCTGCGCGGCTGCGCTGCTGCCACGGCCACGCCCAACGCCACGGCGAGCAGCCCGGCGGTGTACTTTACGCCCACGGCTACCCCTGCCAGCAGGCCCAGCACCACAATCCAGGCCCGCTCGGGCTTATCGCGCCAGGCCAGCAGCGCCGCCAGCGCCGCCGCACTCAGCGCGAACACCGCCATATCCACGTATTCCCGCGTGAACCCCAACCAGAAGCTGCTGCCGCCCAGCAGCAACGCCGCCGCAAACCAGGGCGCGGCAGTGTCGTCGGTGTGGCGGTGCACCGTGCCCGCTACGCTAACCAGCCCCAGCAGCCCGGCCCCGTAGTGCACCAGCGCAGCGGCGCTATCGCGGCCGGTAAGCCCATTTGCCCACGCAAACAGGATTTCCGCCGTCTGCGGGAAGCCCAGGTAGTGGTTATCGGGGTAGGGGGTTAGCTGCCCGGCAGCCAGCACGCGCTGCGGAATCAACATGTGGTACATCAGGCTGTCCCAGGCGGTGGGCGGCATCAACGCCAGCAGCAGGGCCGTACCCAGCCAGAACAACACCAGCCCCGCCAGCAGGCGTGCCCATGCCCCCTCGCCCACCCGGATGGCGCGCGCCAGCGTGCGCAGGTCTCGCAGGTAGCTCCGCGTGCAGACCGCTGTGCCCAAAATCGCCACGACCAACACCGCCCACAGTGTGCTTTGTGTAAAGCTACCCGCCCAGGCGACGGCCAGGCCCAGCCACGCCAGCACCCCAAACCCTATCATGCCCTCCAGGCCCACCCGCTCCGCACGCGAGAGCGCCTCCGTGGGCGCGAACACCAGCAGCCTGCGCCCCACCCCGCCCGCCGCCGTGAACAGCAGCGCCGCCGCCAGCAAATCCAGCAGGGCACCGCCCAGCACCAGCAGTGCGGGCGCGGTTAGCGGCTTGTGCCAAACATAGTAGGTCGCCGTCATGATGGCGGTTCCGAAGATGACGATTAAGAAGCGTCTGGACATGGAGTGGTTCCCGTACGGTTGATGGACAATAGACAAAGTTAACGCTACCGTACCAAAGGTGAAGCGCAAGGTCACAAGGTTCACTTCATGGTATGATGAAGCCATCAGGTCACGATCACGGGAGATCATATGGAAAAGTTCCGGGCATGGCTGAGTCCGCAGGTGCGCAAAGAGTACGGAGTGCGTCAACTGGTCAAGCAGGTAGACCATGATTATCCCGATGAGGAAATCATCTTCGATGACGCGGTTGTCCGGTATACAACTCCCAGACCAGACTTCACCTTCCCAAAAGCAAGCTTGAACACCTCTCGCGGGGGGTTGGTGATCACACCCAACCGCATGGTATACGCCGAACACAAAAGCACAGCAATCAGGTGGGGGTACTTACTTGGGCTGATGGGTGTGTTGGCGGTGTCACAGGATGTATCACGCCAGATAAACCTGGGATTGCTGCCGCTTGTTTTGAACCTGAGCGTGTTGTACTTGCTATTTCGCCCACCCGCGATTGTAAGCAGATATTTCATGCAGCAAGCTACCTTGGGCTTTCCCTTCTCCGCCCAAAACACCACAGTTCAACTGGCGCTTGGCAACCGCACAGGCAAGCTGACCACCCTCAACGTCACCCTTGATGGACAGCGTTATCAATTCTTTGCTATTCAGGAAATCCCGGAGACCACTGCTGCCCGGCTGCTAGCGCTCAACACAGCGGACGACAACCGAGAACCCATCTGGCGCAATGTAACCTTAAAGTCCCGGTGCTAGCAAAACCCCACCACACGCGGTAAGTTGATAGCGTGAATGGCATCAACAAGGGATGGAGCAAACCATGAAAACGACACGGTTGGGCAGCACCGGGCTAGAAGTCTCGCGGGTGTGCCTGGGCATGATGACCTACGGCAGCAAGCAGTGGCGCGAGTGGATCCTGGACGAAGACGAGGCACGCCCGTTTATCCACAAGGCAGTTGAGGGCGGCATCAACTTCTTCGACACAGCCGATATGTACTCCCTCGGCGTGAGCGAACAGATCACCGGTAAGGTGCTGGCGGAGTGCGCCCCGCGTGATGAGGTGGTAATCGCCACCAAGGTGTTCTTCCCGCACAGCGACAAACCGAACGCCAGCGGGCTAAGCCGCAAGCACATCATGGACGCGATTGACAAGTCGCTCAAGAACCTGAACACCGACTACGTTGACCTGTATCAAATCCACCGCTGGGACTACAACACGCCCATCGAGGAGACGATGGAAGCGCTGCACGATGTTGTCAAGGCGGGCAAAGCGCGTTACATCGGTGCCAGCAGCATGTGGGCGTGGCAGTTCAGCAAGGCACAGCACACCGCAGATCGCCACGGTTGGACGCGCTTTGTGAGTATGCAAAATCACTACAACCTGATGTACCGCGAGGAAGAGCGCGAGATGAACCCGCTGTGCCTGGACATGGGCGTGGGGCTGATTCCGTGGTCGCCGCTGGCACGCGGCATCCTGGCGGGCAACCGCACCCGCGACGACGAGCGCAAAACGCTGCGTGCGAAGACAGACACAGTAGGAGATCGCTTCTACGGCGGCATAGACAACTTCGATGTGGTGGATGTGGTGAAGGAAATAGCGGGCGAACTGGGCGTGAAGCCCGCACAGGTCGCGCTGGCATGGCTGCTGCACAAACCCGCCGTCACCGCGCCGATTGTGGGGGCTAGCAAGATGTACCAGCTTGAGGAGGCAATCGCGGCGGTGGACATCGAACTCAGCGACGAGATGATCGCCCGGCTGGAAGCGCCCTACAAGACGCAAGGGGTGAGCGGGCACGAATAACGGACGCGGTTTTTGTGGTGCCAGCCCCGCGATGTGCCTATAATGCAGATGTGCACAAACGCAACCGATTGAAAGCAGGGAGCAGGCAATGGACGGTGACAAGACCAAACGCGGGGCAGGTGGTACGTCCGGTGGCATCGGCGAGTTTTTTGCGGGCGTGATGTTGGTGGTCGCGGGCGGCTACCTGTTTCTAAATCAGGTGATTGTGCGCACCCAGGGCTTTGGGTTCCAGGTGCCGTTCGGCGGACCGCAGGTGGACAGCTTCGGGTTGTCTTTGCTGCCGCTGCTCATCGGCATTGGCATGTTGTTCTTCAACGGGCGTAGCCTGGTGGGTTGGTTCCTGACGATTGCCGGGTCGGTGATAATCGTCATCGGCGTGATCTCCAGCCTCGTGATTCAGTTCCGCCCGACGAGCCTGTTCAACACGATCTTTATGTTGGGCATGTTGGCAGCGGGGTTGGGGTTGGTCGCCCGCTCGCTGCAACCCCATGACTAGGGGCACACCGAGCGGGGAGCTATACTACGCCCCATAGGGTTACGCTCACACACTCAGTGCGCCGATGTGATCGGCATATACCAGCGTAAGCTCGCCCCACTCCTCCAGCATGAGCGTTTCCGCGCGGCGGGTGGGGTCAATATTCGCTTCTTCCAGCAGTGCCCGCGCAATCTTAGATTTGATCTGTAGCCCGCCACTGATGGCGTTTTTGAGCTGCTTACGCTTTTGAGAGAAGCCCGCCTTCACCACACGGAAGAACAGCTTATCGTCTGGCACGTCCACCATCGGCTCCGGGTACGTGTCGATGCGCAGCACCGCGCTGTCCACGTCCGGGCGGGGCCAAAACACCCCATTGCTCAGCTTGGTGACGAGATGGGGCTGCCCGTAGTACTGCACACTCACCGCCAGCAAGCTCATGTCGCCGGGGGCAGCGCACACGCGCTCCGCCAGTTCGTATTGCACGGTCATCACCACACGAGACGGACGCGGCGTTGTGCCTTGCAGCAGATGCTTGAGGATGGCGGTGCTAATGTAGTAGGGCACGTTCGCCACCACCATGAACGGGGTTCCGTCTACCAGTGCACTGATGTCCAGCTTGAGGATGTCATCGTAGATCACACGCACGTTGGGCGCATCGCCGATTTCACGCTCCAGGATGGGGCGCAAGCGCTGGTCAAGCTCCACAGCAACGATGGTCGCGTCCGGGTGGTTAAGCGCCAGCGTTTGCGTGAGCGCCCCCGTACCCGGACCGATTTCCAGCACGAGGTCACCGGGTTGTAAATCGGCGGTCGTGGCGATCTTTTGCAGTGTGTTTGGGTCGTGCAGGAAGTTCTGCCCCAGGCTCTTTTTAGGTTGGAGGGTGTGCAAGTCCATTAGGGCTTTGGGATTAGATGGCATGGGGAAGGCTCCGGCGTGTGCTGTGGACAAAGTGGACAAAAGAGAGGGGGCACTGCAAGCACCCCCATCACGATAACGGAACTCTGTTAAGAATTGTACTGCGGGTTATAATCTCCCATACTCTACTCAATCGCTACGGGCGCACCCCATTATGAATAAAATCACCCTCTTAGACGGCAAGCGCATTGTGCTGGGCGCGACGGGCAGCATCGCCGTGTACAAAGCAATCGACCTCGCTAGTAAGCTCACACAGGCAGGCGCACAGGTCGATGTCATCATGACGGACGCCGCCCAACAGTTCGTCACACCGCTCACGTTCCAGGCAGTGACGGGACGTGCAGTGTACACCAGCATGTGGCGCACGGAAGCTGCCGGGGCGCTGCCCACGCACATTGCCCACGTGGGCCTGGCAGAAGGCGCCGACCTGATCGTCGTGGCGCCCGCGACGGCAAACACACTGGCAAAGCTCGCCAACGGCTTTGCCGACGACCTGCTGACCGTGACCGCCGTTGCCGCCCGCTGCCCGCTGCTACTCGCCCCGGCTATGGACGGCAGCATGTACGCGCACCCGGCAGTGCAGGCGAACCTGCGCACGCTCACGGGGCGTGGTGCTCACTTGGTGGAGCCGGACGAGGGACGGTTTGCGTCCGGGCTGGTGGGCAAAGGTCGCCTGCCAGGCACGCCCACGCTGATTGGGCACATCCGGCAGGTGCTGGGCGCGTCGGGTTTGCTAGCGGGGCGGCGGGTGCTGGTCACTGCCGGGGGCACGCGGGAACCGCTCGACCCGGTGCGCTACCTGACGAACCACAGCAGCGGCAAGCAGGGTTATGCCATTGCCCAGGCAGCAGTCGATGCCGGTGCCAAGGTCACGCTGGTGACGGCGGCACACGGACTGCCCGAACCCATCGGTGTGCGCGTGGAGGCAGTGGACACGGCGGAGCAGATGCGCGATGTGGTGATGGACACCGCCGCCAACGTGGACGTGCTCATCATGGCGGCGGCAGTGGCAGACTTCCGCCCGGCGCGAGTGGAGGCACAGAAGATCAAAAAGCAGGTAGACGGCAACGCCGAGATGTCCCTGCCGCTGGCACGCAACCCGGACATTCTGCTGACGGTGAACGCCGCCCGCGACGCGAGCGGGTCGCCCAGGGTGGTGGCGGGGTTCGCGGCGGAGAGCGAAAACCTGCTGCAAAACGCCCAGGGCAAGCTGGAGCGCAAGGGGCTGGATATGCTGGTGGCGAACGACATCACCGCGCCGGACGCAGGCTTTAACATGGATACCAACCGCGTGACTGTGCTGGTGCGCGGCGGCGAGCCGCAATCCTATGGGGTGCTGAGCAAAGCGCAGGTGGGCGAAATGATTGTGGAACGGGTGGCAGCACTGCTTACTACAAGCACCAACGCCGTCTAATCGTCGGATAGCAGCTCGGTCTCGGCGGTTTCCATCGCCTTCATTCGCGTGAGCAACTGCTCTAGCTGCGGGGCGGCACGGTGAACTGCCAAACGCCCCGCCTCAATCGCCTTGTCAACCATGTGGAAGTCTAGCAGTCCGATGTCGTCCACATAGGGTTGGATGAGCACATCCGGCGGGGAGACAGCAAGGTTGAGCTTGGTGTTTTGCGCGTTCACAATGTCCGTCACAGCGGTGACCACCTGCCACAGCGGGCGGCGCGTTGCCCGGTAGAACGCCCGGTCGATTAACCCACCGTCGAACAGTTGCGCCCAGTCCACATCAAACACGGTATCCGGCTCTGTGGGGGCGGGCGCAGCGTTGTACGGCGCGGAATTGCTCAGGTCAATGGCAATGGTGAAGATCGCCCCACGCGAGCGGGCGACGTCGATAGGCAGGTTGTTCACCAGCCCGCCGTCCACTAGCCGCATCGGTCCGTAGCGCACGGGCGGGAACAGCACGGGGATCGACATGGTAGCGATGAGCGCCCGTATCAGGTCGCCTTCGTCCAGCACCACCTCGTGCTGCGTTACCAGATCCGCTGTGGACAGGGCAAGCGGGAGGCTGAGGTCTGCAAAGGTGGGGCGCTTGCTCCCGCGCGATGCGATCTGCTGCTGAAAGCGCTTAACAAGGCGGTTTTCGATGAGTGCTTCGACCCGCTCTGCCGAGGTGAACGAGCGCCCCCCGCTGGGCAGTGCGTAGAGCGCACTCGGCTTGAAACTGTGCAGGCTCTCTGCCATTTCCTCCGGGGAGAACGCCGCGCCAAACATGGCACCGACCAGCCCACCGATGCTCGTGCCCGTTATCAGGGTCGGGCGGATGCCCAGCGCGGTTAGCTCTGCTATCGCGCCAATGTGGGCACCCCCGCGTGCGCCACCGCCGCCAAGTGTGAGTCCGAGTTTCATGATAGGTCGTGCCTACCCCGCAGTCTTGTTGAAAACCACCTCATTATGTGGGCACACGCCGCAGTTATCAATCATCAACGGGGCATCAACGGGGCACAGTCGGTGTGACTATGCCCGGTGGCGTTTATGGGGCTATGCTTCTTCCGTTTCATCAGGGTCTGCATCGGGTGCAGGTTCCTGGGTGGCGGGGTCGGGCGCGGGTTCCTCGGTACCTGCGCCACCGTTACCCGGTTCCTCGGTGCCCATGTCCGGTTCCTCAGTGCCCATGCCCGGTTCTTCGGTCATGCCCGGTTCTTCGGTCATCTCCGGCTCTTCTGTCATGCCCGGTTCCTCGGTCATACTGGGGTCTTCTGTGACTTCTGCTGTGGCGGGCACCTCGGTTGTTGCCGTGGGACCGAACACGGGTGTGCGTGGCACACGCAGCGTTTGCCCAATGAAGATGTTGTTCGCGTTGCCCAGGCAGTTACCGTCGCTGATGGCGTTGACGGTGCTGTTCGTCGCCCGTGCAATGGCAGAAACCGTGTCCCCGGCACGCACGGTGTACGTGGTCGTCCAGCTTGCGTTGACGGTGCAGTTGGTGCGCGTGGCGAACGAAACATCGTTGCGCGACGACGCCGGTGCTGCCGTCGGTCCGGGTGAGGGCGTTGCCGTTACTACAATGGGCGTTTGGGTGGCGGCAGGCGTGGGCGATAGCGTAGGCGTAGGTGTTTCGGTTTCGGTGGGCAGCGGCGTTGGGGTTGGGGCAGGTCCCAGGTCACAGGCGGCTAGGGTCAGCAGCATGACGCCGACGAGTATCACGATAGCAGGTTTGTTCATTGTGGTCTTTCTCCTCTTGCTGACGTTTGCGTGAGCGTCGCATCAATTACTAGGTCAATGGGGCAGGTGCTTTGGTTCCAAGTTGCTGCGCAAATTTGCAGCGTTCACCCACTAGAACGCCGCTAACTGTACCGCGTTTGCTACCCGTTCCGCTACTCACTGCGGGGGCGGCGCAAACCCCACCACTCCTTCCCGGTTGACGGACTGGCTAACTGCCCAAATACGCCCGCCCATCATGTCGATCATGTGCAGTTCATGGTGCCGGGGTCCCTGCCGGATGATCACCGCCATCCACTGCCCATCTGCGGAGAAGTAGGTGCGTTCGATTTCGCTGCCCGCCGGGAAGGCGGCTAACGGTGTGCTCTGCTCCGTGAGCAGGTTAACGTGCGAGAACTGCACCCCGCCCGTTGCCCGCGTGACTGCCACCAACTGTGTGTCATCGCCAGACCAGTACAGCGACGGCGCATCTTGCAGGTTTTGCAGCGACGAAATCGGCACTTCGGAGCGATCTGCCGGGTTGACGGTGAACACGTCCCAGTTGCCATCACTGCCCGCCCGCACAATGATCTGTATGTCCTGTGGCACATGCGGCGCAATGCGACCCATGAAGAACAGTTCATCGTTCATCGAAATCCAGCCGTCATCCAGCTTGTAAACCGCCCAGTGACCGCCCAGCCCTACGCTGACCGCAATCGCGGTGCCGTCCTCGAACCAGCGCACAACCTCGATACGGTCTAGCCGCCCGATAGGTAGGTAGGAACGGGCGTTGACGTCGTACAGGAACATACGATTGGTGCCCGTCGCGTCTAGGTGTGCGAACGCGAACATCGGCGCGGGTGGGCGCTGTGCCCCCAGCGCGACTGCGCCCCCGGTTAGGACGAGTACCGCCAGCCACACCAGCAGCACCAGGCGCAGGTAATGTGTATATGGTTGCCTCATGGGTTTTGGCATCCCCCGTGCAGCGTGCATCTGCCCCACAGTGTACACGCAACTGCGCCGATGTAAGGACGATTTCAGGGAATAGCCCTATAATGGAGTTGTCTGTTTGATTTACATCTGCATCAAAATACACACAAAGGGGAAACATCGTGGCAATTTCTGTTCGCTGGTACGCACACTCCGCCTTCATGCTAGACGTTGACGGGCACAGCGTGCTCATCGACCCATTCATCTCCGGCAATCCGCTAACCGAAACCGACCCCGCCACCCTCAAACCGGAAGTTATCCTGCTCTCGCACGCCCACGGCGACCACCTCGGCGACACGGTCGATATTGCCAAGGCGAACAACGCCAAGGTCATCACCAACTTTGAAATCAGCAACTACATGACCGCCCAGGGCGTGAGTGACGTCGTCGGCATGAACCCCGGCGGTACAGGCGACTTCGACTTCATGACGGTGAAGTTCACCCGCGCCTATCACAGCTCCTCCTTCCCAGATGGCAGCTACGGCGGTGTGCCGTGCGGCTTCATCATCACGGCGAAGGAAAGCGGCAAGCGCATCTACTTTGCTGGCGACACCGCTCTGTTCAGCGACATGCAGCTTATCGGCGCACAGGGCATCGACCTGGCAATACTGCCCATTGGCGACTTCTTCACCATGGGTCCGACGGACTCCATCCATGCAATTCAGTGGATTCAACCGCAGGTGGTGCTGCCCATGCACTACAACACCTTCCCGCCCATCGAGCAAAACGCCGAGGACTAGGCAAACCAGGTGAACAGCGAGACGGACGCTTCCCCGGTTGTGCTAGACCCCGGCGACGAATACACGCTGGCGTAGCGCCCCCACCCCAGGCATAATCGCTCCCCGTTTGCACCCTTGGCACGCTGGTACCTGGGGTGCCCGGTGGATTTGCTCGCTACCCGGCGGAAGATGATGCCAAAACTGACCCCCAACCGACTTGCCACGCTCATCTGTGTGTACTTTTACATTGTTGGCATTAGCTATGGGCTAAAAACGCCGCTGTTCGAAGGACCGGACGAACTGGCGCACTTCGTCTACATGAACCGTATCGTCACGCTGCGAGACCTGAACACCATTCCCGGTCGCAGTGCCATGCTGGAACAGCGCAATTTCGAGAGCCACCAGCACCCGCTGTATTATCTCGTGTCCGCGCCGCTGCTCACCTTCTTCGAGCGAGACGACTTTGAGAATTACATCGAACTGAACCCGTTTGCGTCCACGGGCATCGTCACAGGAGAGAACTTCAACGTGCAGCTTCACCCATTGGAACACGTGGGCGACACGGTTTGGGCGGTGTGGACGATCCGCCTGTTTAGCCTGCTGATGGGCGTGGGGGCGCTGCTGTGTGTGTATCATGTGGGGCGGCTAATTTGGGATGTGAAGCTGGGGCTTGCCGCCATGCTGCTCACCGCGTCCATTCCGCAGTTCGCGCATGTGGCGTCCAGCATCAATAACGACAACCTGAACATTTTGTTCAGCGCTATCGCCGTCACCATCCTGGTGCAAATGTGGCACGACCGCGAAATTGGGCGCTTGCCAGCGGTGCTGCTGGGGCTAACCCTGGTGGGCATTCTGCTCGCCAAGCTGACCGGGATTATTGCCTACGGTTACGCGGTGGGGGCGCTGCTGCTGGGCGGGATGCTGGGGCGGTTCAAGTGGCGGCGGGTGGGGTTCGCGCTGGCGGCAATGAGCGTGACGTTCCTGATGTTCGGGCTGTGGTGGTTTGTGCGCAACCAGGTGCTGTACGACGACGCCATCGGGCTTAGCCCCACGCTTAGCCTGTGGTCGCGCAACCGAGACCGACTGCCATCGTTCCACGAGGTGCGCGGCATCTGGATTTCGTTTTGGATGATGTTGGGGCACCTGAACATCCCCGGACCGCCGTGGCTCATCCCCTATGCCTACATCGTGACCGCTGTCGCGCTGGTGGGGGCGGGTGTGCGCTCGTTCCGCAACCGCGAAACCATGTGGTACGTGCTGTTTTTCCTCACGGTGCAGGTCATGGCGTGGATTGTCGTTATTTACATCACGCGGCAGGTGAATGTATCGCAGGGGCGGGCGCTGTTCATGACGCTGGCGGCGTTTTCCCCGTTGATTGTGCTGGGCTGGCGCGAGCTGCTGGGCGAGCGGCTGTACACGTTGCCCATCGCACCGCTTGCTGTGATGACGCTGATTGCGCCCTACAGCGGGCTGGGGCAGTCTTATGAACTGCTGGAGCGCGTGGAAACTGCCCGCGTGGATGTGCCGTTCGCCACACCGATGCCCATTAACGAGATTGACGCGATAGCAGAAAGCATTGACGTGCTGGGCTACCACCTGCTGACGCAGCGCGTGAGCCCTGGCGAAGACGTGGTGCTGGATGTGTGGTTCAGTGGCGGGCACGACGAAAACCCGGTGTTGTTCGTCACGGCGCAGCACCCGGTGACGGGCGAGCGGCTGGGCAGCATCGACACGTACCCCGGCATGACCGCCACACGCATTTTGCAGGATGACGAGATTTACCGCGCACGGGTGCGCCTGCGCCTGGACAGCGCCCCCACGGACGAGCCGCCGTTCCGCGTGCAGTTGGCGCTCGGCTTCCGCGTGCCAGACGAAGAAGACCTGGGCAGCGGGCGCTTCGTCAACTGGACGGATGCGCAAGGGGCGGCGCTGCCGGGTGTGTTCATCAACGGTCCGGTGTTCACCGCGCCGGGCTACACAGCACCACAGATGGCAAACAACGCGGACATCCCATTTGGCGGGCAAATCGCGCTGCGGGGGCACACCTTGCAGCAGGAAGCGGACAGCAACACCGTGCGCGTGGAACTGCTGTGGGAGCGGCTGGAACCCATCAGCGAGAACTACACGCTGACGGTGGGGTTGTTGGACGAAAACAACGAGCTTGTCGCCCAACAGGACGCGCCGCCACCTGCCTACCCCACATCGGTGTGGGTAGACGGTAACCCGTTCGTCACGGTGCACACGCTGCAAACCGACGCCGACATCGCAGAACTGCGGCTGCGCGTGGGCTGGTATCACTCGCAAACGTTCGAGCGGCTGCCTGTAGGCACGGGCGTCAACGTGGTTGACCAGATGTGGGCGCTGCCACTTGCCCAGCTAGAGTTAGATTAGTTGTAATGTGTGATATGGAAAGGGGGAGTCCTGGAGCGACTGGGAACAAGCGCCGATCAGGGCGCGGGTCAGGTCATTGAGTTCATTTCTACGGGAGCTGTAGGTCATCATCATGTCCGTATCGCTCCGGGACCCTTTGTGTATGTCTATACTCTATCATGACATTTACCTTTTTCACACAGGACTGCGGTACTATTCTTTACATTTTAACCTTCCTCTAATCTTTTTGTGAAAAACGTGTCTTTTGGGGAGTAGGGACTGCTGCGTAGAGAAGCACATTCAGTTCAGAAACGGCGAATTGCCTGTAGGGGCACAGCATGTTGTACCCTAGGCGTAGCGGCGTTCTCCCCCTACCCAATACACAAGCAACCGAAGTTCCCCACGCTTTCTTTCCTGGGGCAGTGGGCAACGCCCACAGGATGCAATACAATCTGCGCACAAGACAATTCTTAAAATGTGGAGCAAACACGGATGCGCTTCGAACAGTACGTCAACGGCGAGTGGATGGGCGCAATGCACGGCGGCACCTGGGATCTCATCAACCCGGCAACCGAGGAAGTGATCCAGCAGGTGCCATTTGGCGGGCGTGACGACGCCGATGCTGCCATTGACGCTGCTGCTGCCGCCTTCCCTGCCTGGAGCGGGCGCACACCCTATGAGCGGGCGGTTTATCTCATCAAGGCGGCGGCGTATATTGGCGAGCATGTGAACGAATTCGCCCGCATCACCACAGAGGAGAGCGGCAAGCCGCTGCGTGAGAGCGCCGCCGAGTGGCGCAGCAGCACGAATTACCTGCAATTCTTCGCGGAGGAGGGCAAACGCCTGTACGGGCGCATCATCCCGGCGATGAACAGTCAGCGGCGGTTGTTTGCCGTGCGGCAGCCTATTGGTGTCGTGGGGACTATCACCGCCTGGAACTTCCCCATTTACAACGTGATGCGGGCAGTGGGCGCGGCGCTTGCCGCCGGGTGCACGGTAGTCACGCGCCCCAGCGAGTACACGCCGCGCACCGCCATGCTCATCGCTGCCGCACTAGAACACGCGGCGCTGCCACCAGGGGTGTTTAACCTCATCAACGGGGAGCCTGAGGCGATGGGGCAGGCTATGCTGGGCGACCCGCGTGTGCGAAAAATCCACTTTACCGGCAGCACCCGCGTGGGCAAGCTGCTGATGGACGGCGCGAGCGAGACCGTCACGCAGCTTAGCCTGGAAATGGGCGGCAACGCACCCGTGATCGTCATGCCAGATGTGCGCGATGTGCGGACGGTGGCGCGGCGCAGCGTGCAGTGGAAGTACCGCAACGCCGGGCAGGTGTGCGTGTCTCCGCAGCGCTTTTACGTGCACTCATCCCTGGCAGAGGAATTCGTGGAACAGGTGGTTGAGAGCACACGCAAGACAGTGCTCGGCAACGGGCTGAACGAAAACACCGACGTCGGACCGATGATTAACGGCAACCAGCGCGACCGCGTCGAAGCGCTTGTGCAGCAGTCTGTGGGTATGGGTGCACAGGTGCTGGCGGGCGGTGCGCGTGCACCTATGGAGCGCGGTTACTTCTACCAGCCCACGGTAGTGACCCACATCAGCAACGACATGCCGCTGTACAACCAGGAGATATTCGGTCCGGTCATGCCCATCATTCCGTTTGACGACCCCGACGAGGCGATTGCCATGGCAAACGACACCCACTATGGGCTGACCGCGTTCGTGCAGACCAACGACCTGTACAGTGCTATCCACTTGAGCGAGAAGCTGGAGTTCGGCATGATCTGCATTAACGACTGGCTGCCCGCCACGCCAGAAGCACCATTTGTAGGCGTCAAGCAGAGCGGCATCGGCGCGGAGAGCGGTACCGAAGGCGTACAGGAGTACACAGAACTGAAGACGGTGTTTGTGGGCGGCGTGCAGTAGGGGCTTCACGTTCACGCTGGAGACCGATAGGTTCACGAGCGAACCCTAACGGGGGAAGCACCTCAAGGGGCAGCGCGTCAATTTCCCTCGCAAGACACTTAGCAACAACGGTGTAGAGACGCCAACCGCCCATCGTGCCGTGAGCAATCCATTACGTGTGTTTGCCCTTGTGCCAGGGGCAAACCAATGTTCATCACGCTGTCGGTCTTATGTGGGGCGCTGCCCATCCGCCTCGTAGCGCATATCCCCCCTCACGCCCAAGTCACGGAGCGCCTGTTCTACCCGCTTGACGTCTGCGTCGGCGGCGCTATCCGCCACGCGCACGTGGATCAACCGCGCATCCGGGTGCCCCTGCTCCTTGCCCGGCGATGTGGACACCTTGCTCTTGTAGCCCAGCGTGCCCGCCTCTGTCGCCGCTTTGATC
>CAYVGI010000002.1:0-44580 GCA_964451095.1 uncultured Anaerolineaceae bacterium | reverse complement strand
GCACAGGAGTCGCCAAGAGAGCTTTTATGGAAGTACCTGCAACTGACGATTGCGGCACTGATGGGGGCGGCGGCACTGGTTGCCTTTTTGCTGCCCGCAGATGTTGTACCACAGGGGGTGAGCGGCATCGCAGCGCTGCTCAATCACTTTTTTGGGCTGCCCGTCGGCGTGATGATTTTGCTGATGAACGTGCCCATTGCGTACGTGGGCTACCGGATGCTGCCCGGCGGCTGGCGCATGACGGTGCAGTCCATGTATGTGGTGGTGGTGTACAGCGTCTTTACAGACCTGTTCGTTGCCTACCTGCCGAGCACGGGCTACACAGATGACCGCCTGCTGAACACCGTCTTTGGCGGCATCATCGGCGGCATTTCCGGCGGCATCGTCTACCGGACGGGTACCAACTACGGCGGCACATCGGTGCTGGGGCTGATTTTGCAGCGCAAGCTGGGGCTGCCGCTGAGCACCACGTTTATGTACGTGGATACTGCCATTGTAGTTGCTGCTGGGCTAACGTTCGGCGTGGAGGGGGCGCTGTATGCGCTGGTGATGGTGTTCCTGGGTGGCATCGCGTCGGACTATGTGATGGAGGGTCCGAGCGTGATCCGCACGTTGTTTGTCATCTCGGAAAAGCCCCAGGAAGTTGCGAGTGCCGTGATAACGCAGCTACAGCGCGGCGTGACCTATGTACCCGCACGCGGCATGTACACAGGGATTGACAAGGGCATGCTGTATATCACTGTGTCCCGCTCCCAGGTGAACGATGCCAAGCAGATCATCACCGATGTAGACGAGGCGGCGTTTGTGGTCATCGCTCAGGGGCACACGGCGTACGGCGCCGGGTTCAAGCCCATCGGCAAGCGGCGCAGGCTGCAAGAGGTTAAACCGCTGCCCAGCCTCACTGACCTAGAGACGCAGGCGATCTACGAACCCAAAGCAACGGGGGACTAGCGCTCGTCTGGTGCCGCCGCTGGCAGTAGTCAGGGCGGCGCACTTCCCCTTGTAGCGTCCCCCACGCTCACCATACTATCCTCCTACACGATTCGCGCTCTGGTAAGGAGAGATAGATGACTTACAAAGAAACTCGGCTGGAGATTGCATTCAAATACGTGCAGTTAACATTTGCGGCGGTGATGGGTGCCGCTTCTATCGTGATCTTTCTGGTTCCGGCACAGGTCGTGCCGACTGGTGTCACAGGTGTGTCGGTATTGCTCAATGAGTTGTTTGGGCTGCCTGTAGGCGTGATGACGATGATTATGAACGTGCCTATTTTGTACATCGGCTACCGGATGCTGCCCGGCGGCTGGCGTACCACGCTACGTACGATCTATGTCGTCGTAGTGCTGAGCGTTTCAATCGACTTGTTGACGTATGTGCTACCCACCACAGGCTACACAGACGACCGCTTTTTGAACGCGCTGTTTGGTGGCATTGTCGGGGGGATTGCCGGGGGCATCGTCTACCGTGGGGGCGTGAACTTTGGCGGTACGTCCACGTTGTCGCTCATTATCCAGCGGCGGTTCGGGCTACCGCTCAGCAGCACCATTCTCTATACAGACACGATAGTGATCTTTGCGGCGGGCGCGGTCTTCGGCGTGGAATCCGCACTGTTTGCGCTGGTGGTGTTGTTCTTGGGTGGCGTAGCAGCAGACTACGTCATGGAAGGTCCGAGTGTGATCCGCACCGTGTTTATCATCACAGACAAACCGCAGGAAGTAGCGGAGGTCATCATGTCTCGGTTGCAGCGCGGTGTAACATACCTGCCTGCCCGTGGTATGTACACCGGGCAAGACCGCGCCCTGCTTTATGTTACGGTGTCCCGCTCCCAGGTGAACGACCTGAAGCATGTGGTGATGGACGCGGACGAGGGGGCGTTTGTGGTCATCGGGCAGGGGCACACCGCCTATGGCAGGGGCTTCAAGCCACTGCACCAGCGGCAGCGCCCACCACATGAACCCAAGCTGGCATTGGTAGAGCCACCCGAAGAGCGCGTTACCCCATAGTGTTTCCTGGCATGGGTGTTCGCCAATTTTTAACAGTCATTTGATTGCAACCGATCACTTCCTTACTACAATGCAAGCATAGACCATACCCTAGGAAGAGATCATATGAAGTGGTTAAGACGCATTGGGGTCACGTTGTTGGTGCTTGTTGTGTTGTTGGGCGCAGGCTACGCCGGGCTGACGGTTGCGTCTAACAACGTCATCAATCAGACGTACGACGTACCAGAGATTGCTGCGATTGAGCTACCCACCGACGAGGCAGCACTCACTGAGGGCGGGCGCATCTACGTGACGCGGGGCTGCGCAAGCTGCCACGCCGAGGACGGCGGCGGCAAAGTCGTGTTTGAGGCGCCACCCGTGGGCTATGTGGCGGGTACCAACCTCACCGCGGGCGCGGGCGGTGTGGGCGGCACCTTCTCCGACGAGGACTACATCCGCGCGATCCGCCACGGGGTTGCCCCGGATGGTCGTGGCTACCTGCTCATGCCCAGCCATGATTACGCACACTACACCGACGACGACATGGGGAACCTGATCGCCTACATTCGGTCGCTGCCGCCAGTCGATAGGGACATGGGCGATACTTACTTCGGCATCATCACACGGGCGTTTGTGTTCGATGCAGAGCTTGGGCTGATCGCTGCCCGCCTGATTGACCACAAAAACGTTACCCCGGCAGACGTTGAGGTCGCCGCATCGGTTGAATACGGCGAGTACATGGTGCGGACGTGCACCGGCTGCCACGGCGCAAACCTTTCTGGCGGTCCGCTGCCCGCAGGTGACCCAGACCCACCGCCCGCGTCTAACCTGACATTCCACGAGACGGGGATGGCAGGCTGGACGCTAGATGAGCTAGACACGCTGCTGCGCACCGGCGTGAACCCCGACGGTACCCAGCTAGACCCGGCATACATGCCGTGGCCCGCGTTCAGCCAGCTTACCGACGTGGAGATCGAGGCGATTTACCTGTACCTGGAAAGCGTAGACCCGCTGCCGTACAACACGGACTAGGCAAAGTGCGGTGCAGTGTGCGCTAAGCTGACGATTTTACAACGTTTTCACACATGCGGCGCACAAACAGGCTAACATGGGGGTGTGCTGATGCGATAGAACCCGGAGCCACCCCCATGCGCGTAATTTTGCTGTTAATGCTGCTCGCCGTGACGCCCGCCGCCGCACAGCCGCCCGACCCGGAGGCGGCGTATGCGGAGGCGCTGCGCCGCATTGAAGAGGCACGTGAGAGCGGGGTGACGGAGCTTGACCTGTCTCGTTTGGGACTGACGGAAGTGCCACCCGAGGTGTGGCACCTCACCGCGCTCACACGGCTTGACCTGGGTAGCAACCAATTGACCGCGCTGCCACCCGAAGTTGGGCAGCTCACCGCCCTCACACAGCTTGAACTGCTTAACAACCAACTGACGGCGCTGCCACCCGAAGTCGGGCAGCTCACCGCCCTCACACGGCTTGAACTGCTTAACAACGAACTGACGGCGCTGCCACCCGAGGTTGGGCAGCTCACCGCCCTCACACGGCTTGAACTGGGTGGCAACCAACTGACGACGTTGCCACCCGAGGTTGGGCAACTCACCGCCCTCACTACGCTTGACCTGCGTGGCAACCAACTGACGGCGCTGCCACCCGAGGTCGGGCAGCTCACCGCGCTCACTGGGCTTTACCTCGACAGCAACCAACTGACCGCGCTGCCGCCGGAGATAGGACAGCTCACCGCGCTCACCGCGCTTATCCTCAACAGCAACCAACTGACCGCGCTGCCGCCGGACATGCGCCGCCTGCGCAACCTGACGGCTATCACCCTGTACAACAACCCTGACCTGACGTATCCGCCGCCGTCGGTCATCGCGCAGGGCAAAGACGTTACGCTGTCCTATCTGCGCAACCCGCCCCCGGACCCGCCACGCCGCCCCGGTGCCGGGTTCGTGCTGGTGTTGGTTAGCCTGGGGGTGTGCTGGGTCGGTGTGGGGTGGGGGCTACGGGCGTACTTCCGTGGGACGACGCAGGACTAGCCCAAAATGCGCGTCATGTTGGTGCTCATGCTGCTTGCGAGGTAAGGTAGCCGATGCCCCGCCCCGCTTTACGTGCCGCCGCGCAGCACCTCCACCACCGTTTCTGCACTGGATTGGTTACCGGCGGCGTCGAACACCACTGCGCTAAACGTCTCTCGCCCCACGCGCTCAATCGGGTGCTCGTAGCCAAACGGGAACGTCTCATCCGCGCCGACGAACTCCCCGTTGTGGTAGAACTCCACATAGTCAATTGCCACGTTGTCCTGCGCGTCGGCGCTCAGCGGGATGACATCGTTGTTCAGGAACGTGAACACCTGCCCCGGTTCGCCTGCCGCCAGCGTGATGGCAGGCGGCACGTTATCTACCGTCACCTGGATAATTACCGGGTCAATGGTGTCGTCGTTCATCACAGCGGAAAGACGCAGATTGTACAGCCCATCTAGCCCGGTGGTGTCCCAGGTGCCCAGCGTTGCGCCGGGCGTGTAATCCGGGCGCTGCTCCGTGATGGCAATCCACTCAGTCGGGTTCAACCCCTCGCCGTAGGCAATCTGGTAGTACTGCAAGTTGTCTGCGTCCATGCTGCCCCGAACATCCACCTGCCCGCTGACGTAATCCAGTAGTGCCGGGCGCAAAATCACCGTAGACTGCACCAGTTCTGGGCGGGTGAGCGTGTCGAACTCGGTGGGCGGCAGCGGCAGTTGATTGGTTTCCCACCATTCCAGCGCTTCGGTGGGCGGCACAAAAAACACCTGCTCCTCGCGTAGGCTGGCGGGTGTGTTCGCAGTTGCTAGCAGCCCGTTCTCGCTGTTGACCGCGACCCGTTCCCAGTAGGTATCCACATCCTGCGGCACGGTGCCATCCAGGAAGATCTCGGTAAGCTGTGGGCAGGCGTCGTTGGGGCGCAAGCCCGTGCGCTCGCACACCCGCGCCTCCACGATGTTGTCCGGTGGTTGCCAGTCGTCCGGCGGCAAGGCGTCGCGGTCGTGGGTGTAATCGAGCAGCGCCCGCCAAACCGCGCCCGCACCGTCCACGCCGTAGGGCGGCAGCGCCACCGGACTGTCATCCGTGCGACCCAGCCACACGCCGACTGCCAGGTGCGGTGTGTAGCCCACCGTCCAGTTATGTCCGCCCCCTGCCGTCCCATAGACGACCGCCGTCGGGCGCGGCGCGGCGAGTATGTTCTCTGTGCCCAGCGTGCCCGCCCGCGTGGACTGATCTGCCAGGATGTTGTTGACGAGATAGCTCAGCCCACCGTCCATGATAGGGGTGGTGCTCTGTAGGCGTTCGGTGTCGTCGTATGCCCACAGCACCGCCCCCTCCGCATCGCGGATTTCCAGCACAGCGACCGGGTTGCGGGGGCGGGCAGCGCCACTGGTGAGCACACCGCGCATCTCGCCCAGCGCCCCGAACACACTGTAGACGTAGGTGGCATCCAATACCGACACACTGCCGCCTCGCTCCAGCATAGACAGATCCAGCGTGGGTAAGTCCAGGCTGCTCATGCCGATTTGCCGCGCCGTGAACTGCACGCCGTCCAGCCCCTCTGTGCTGGCGACCTGTGCGGCAGGGGGCAGCAGCCCGGCACCCATTGCTGCCCGCAGGTTCACCGGACCGCGAAAGGTGCCGTCCGGGTTGGTGGGCGTGTAGATCAGCCCATCCGCCATGCCAGGGAAGCGCAGCGGCACATCCAGCACCATGCGGGCGGGCGTGGTTAGCCCGGTGCTAAACGCCCGTAGGTACACAAACGGATACAGCACGGGTCCCGGTTGGCGGTTGTCTGCCGTTACATCACCGACGACCGCCAGCAGTTCGCCCGTGTCCACATCAATGAGGGTTATCGCGCCCGCGTCCGGTGCCGCCCCGGTGATGGGTGAGACGGCGGGCAGGTAGGCGATTGCCGCGCACGGGGGCGGGGGCGTGCCGCCACCCAATGCCGCGAGATGTGTGTTTAGGGTGCAGGTTGCCTGCGCGTGCAAGTCCATGTCCAGCGCGGTGATAATGGTCAGCCCGCCGCGTGCGACCAAACGTGTGCCGTTGTAGCCCTGCGCATTGAGGATCGTCTCTGCCTGGCGGCGGGCGTACTGCGCGTACTCCGGTGCCACAAGGGGACGCTGCCCGCCGCTGCCAGCAATCGGCGTGATGGTGTTTACCGCGTTGGCGTACACCCCTTCATTGATGTAGCCGTTCAGCATCAGGTCGCGCAGCACATCTCCCTGCCGCCCGCGTGCCGCCACCTCATCGTCAAGCGGGTTGTACTGGGCGGTGTTGTTCAGCGTCGGGATTGCCGCCAGCATCGCCATTTCATCCAGCGTGAGCGCGTCCACGGTTTTGCCAAAGTACACCTGTGCCGCCGCCGCCACCCCGTAGGCATTGTTGCCGTAGTAGTTGGTGTTCAGGTGCCACTCCAGCACCTGCTGCGGCGTAAAACGACGATTCACCTCCGCTACGAGCGCGTGCTCGCGGGCGCGGTATGCCGCGGTGACGGGTTCTGGTGGGGGGGCAAGCGCGTTGCGCACCAGCCGCCCGGTGAGCGTTGGGTCGGGTGGGGCGGGTTCTTCGTTGAGGTCGGTAAAGTGGTTGCTAAACAGCGTGCGGGCGGTTTGCGCCGGGCGGAAGGCGGCGGTTTGCAGGAAGTCCGGGTCTTCGCGCAGCAGCGTTGCCTGCACCATTGCATCCGGCATAGCATCCAAGGGCAGCCATGTGCGCTCGTCACCCAGTGGGTCATCCACCGTCCACAGCAGCGTTTGCCCGGTGCGGTCATATAACTGAGACGCGCCTAGCAGCGGGTCTAGCGCGAGGTTTTGCTGCGGGTTGGTGGGCACCCCGGCGGAAAACTGCGCATAATAGCTGAGCGCGACCGCCACCGCGCCGCCCGCCGGCAGAATAAACAGCAGGAGTGCTGCGCCGCCCAAAACCGTGCTCAGGACGCGGCGGGTTTGGCGCTGCTGGCGCTGGCGTGCCTTCCGTGCCCGCCGCCGCCGGATGATGTGTGCGACCGATGCCATGGTGGGTGTGTTCCTCACGGTTTGCTCACATCGCATTGTAATGGTGTTGCGGTTGCGTTGCCAGTTCGCCGCGCCGTGCGGGTGTATTTCAATATTCTGGCAAAAAAAATGTCTTGGTACACAGTCGCACGTCTTCTCGCTGTTTGCCGAAAGCCAAACAGCTAAATTTGGGGGCGGGAAGCAGCTAAAGCAGCTCGGACTGGGCGGCATTGGTATTCCCCGGCTTGAGCCCGGAGATGAAACTGCCAATCGCCTGAAATGCAGCCGCGCCGTGCATAAACCGTATAAATGATTCGTTATCGGTGGGTACCCACCCGTAACCCCGGCGGATTTCTCACGTATAATAGTCAAGATGATGTTCACGAGCGGCACCCGAAGGTCGCCGCCAACTCAAGTTGCGGGGTAACACACCAATGCGGATAAAGAGACGAAACCTGGTCTGGCTGGGCACACTCGCTGCGCTGACGGGGCTGGCGGTCATCTCCCAGGGCTTTGATTCTGCGGCAAGCGTGCTGCTGCTGGGGGCGCTGGGCGTGGCGGGCGGCGTGGCACTGTTCGACCTGGAACCGCAGCGGCTGTTGAAAACTGTGCAGGACAAAGCACTGACGGGCGGCAAGGTCACGGCGGATGCCCGCGAGGCAACCGAACGCGCCAAGGCACGCGGCGTGCTCATGCTGCGCGACATCGAACTGCTGGACGTTGGGCTGATTACGATGCTGGAGCGGCAAGACGGCATGGTGATGCAGCGCACCCGCAGCGTCTCCTTAGATGATGACGGCGTGCGCCCTTACTTCACGCTGCAAGTGCCCGCCACCGAAGCAGACCGCCGTGCCAGTGTGCGCTTTGAGATCGAAGATGGGCACGGCAACCTCGTCTACAAACACGAGCAAGAGCAGTACATGCGCGACGGACGGCTGGACATCCTGGCGGGCAACCAGATGCCACTGTTCAACAGCACCATGAGCATTGACCCCGGCGACGCCGACCTGCGCGTGTACGTCAACGAGGAACTAATCGGTGTGCTGGGCTTCAGCATCGCGCCCTCTACGAGAGACCGTTGGGCGGGGCGGCGCGGGGACGCTGCCCGCAACCGCTTGCGCGACAATGACGGCGAGCGTCCCGTGCGCCGCCAGCGCGACGATGACGACAGCGAAATCCCGGTTACGCTAGAAGAACTGCTGCGCCAGCAGGCTCGCCGCGATGACTAACACAGTCTTGCACTTTTTTGCGTCTGCAAGCAACGGAGCACCCCCCCGCGTATGAATCGGCGTTTTCTACAAATTATGCTTGGGCTGGGCATGGTATTCGGCGGGCTGGCGGCAGTCGGCAACGGTGAGGTGTTCGGTGCGTTCGTCGGGTTGGCTGGCATATACCTGCTCTTTCGCCAGTTTGAGCAGAGCAGCAACAACCGCGACGCGGAACGCCGGGCGGACATCGAATATGAGCGCTGGCGCCGCCGCCGCGAACAGGTGGACTATGCGTTTGCCGATGTCGACGACGAGGCAGACCGCCGCCCGAACACGCCCCATGTGTACTCCCATGCACTGCAAGCGGCACAGTCCGCCGGGCTAGACCCGTCTGCGGCGGCGGTGCTGCCCGTGGATGTGGGCGTGATTGCCTATCGTGGGCAGAAGGAGCAGAAAATCTACCGGATGCGCGGTGTGCCCAACGATGTCGACTACATCCGCCCCTTCGTCGAGCTGCGCCTGCCCCGGGCAGCAACCGGCAAGGTCACGTTTGAGCTGCTGGACGACCGGGGCGAAGTGGTGTTCCTGCACGAAGAAAGGCACCAGTTCAACAAGGGGCGCAACCTCATCATCCCGTCGCGGTGGGTGCCCGTGCACGACGCGCTGGACATGGACGAGGGGGGTTGGACGCTTAAGGTAAATGCAGATGGCTTGCCTGTTGCCGTGCACACGTTCGACTGGCGCGACAAAGGCGAGGCATTCGCCGCCGAGCAGTTGGCAGACGACGGTGAGATCAGCAATGAACTGCGGGCGGCAATGGCAGAGAGCCGCCTAGAGAACATGAGCCTGGACGAACTGCTCTCGTTCCAGGGGGAGGACGACCCTCCACCCGCGCAGCGACAGGCAAAGCGCTAGCCCATGGCGCAGCGGTGGCGCGTAACACTTGGGTTGGTCGGGTTTTCGGCGGTGGTGGTGGTGCTGGTCGATGTGTTCGCGTGGTGGCTGGTGTTGGTTGCCGCCGCGCTGGGCATGGGCTACACGACGGTTGTGCCCCGTCTGGTGGTATTGCAGCGCTGGTGGCAGCGAGCCTCACTGCCGCGCCACGCTCATGCCCTCGCCGCAATGGACGCCGCCAACTGGCACGATCACACGCTGCAACTGACCGACCTCACCTTCCACACGAATGAGTTTACGGGCAAGGACTACCGCGTTGTGCCTGTGCCCGCCTACTCCGACTATGTGACCGTCCAACTCACGCTGGAATGCGACAGCACACAGCGGTTGCTGCTGGCGGCGGCACTGCACGATGACCAACAGCGGCGGTACCAGGCGCGGGAACAACTTATTGCGCTGGAACCGGGCGTCAACCATGTGCGGCTGCAACTCCCGTTTCGCTTCGAGCAGATCGAACCGGGTGGGGCGTGGTCGCTGCGGGTGCACCTGGACAATGACCTGTTTGCGGTGCACGGCTTTACGTGGCGCTCACTTGACCAGGACGCGCTGGTGGACGCGGCAGTCGCAGATGCGCTGCCCCCACCGGGCAGCGACGGCGAACTTAATCCTGACCGCCACGCCCGCCTCACAGAGCGTGACCCCGTGACGTTGCGTGATTTGCTAGCGGGCACGCGGGGCAGTCGGCACGGCAGGCGAGAGTGATATCTGCGGGTTGGGTGGTAGAATTCTCCACCATGGGTTGCCCGTACACAAGCACTTTAGTAGTAACTTGTTGTTGTTTCATGCACAGATGTCGACAGGTCGCTGATATCATCATCAAACATACCTTCCATTGTCTCGAATGCCTGCTTACGGCTCATATACTGCTCCAGCATTCCTTGCAGAATATCGTCCAACGGGCGTTCCTCTTGCGCCGCTAACGCCTGCAAGCGCTGCACTAACTGCTCATCCTGAAGTTCTAACGCTGCCATGTTTGCCGTGCTCCTGTGTGGGGCTGTTGTTATTTTAGGATTGTACTGTTCCCCGAACATGGATGGCTAGTCCACTGCTGCGACGGTCGCCAGTACATCGTTGCGGGCGTAAAGCTGCATCCCTGTGCCGTAGAACTCCGTCGGGATTTCCCGCACGAGCGTGTAGTTGTCTGTGAAGGCGGGCATCTGCGCGAGACCGTTGCGCACAAAGCCCTCCATCGTGACGAAGTAGTCGGGTTGCGTGTCCAAGATCAACTGCGGGGGCACGGCGTAATTCTGCTCATCCGGCGCGGTGACACGAATTGCCGGGTCGAACGGGTAATACGCGCTCAGTTCCGGCGTCACCAGTCCCACCGTGTCCACAATCGTCGCCTCGCTAAAGTACCCCACCGCGCCGATGTCTGCGCTGGCAACACGGGTTTCGGGCGTCACACCGAACTCATCGCGCAGTTGCGTGCCAATTATCTGGTAGTTCAGTTCCAGTTCGTGCCATGCCGCCTCCGGTGCTGGGCTGCCCGGACCGTGATCTGGTGACGGGTTCCACGCGCCCAATGCCAGCGTGCCCCACCAGCCGAGCATCAGCGCGGCAGCAGCCGGATGTAACCAGCGCGTCGTTTCGGTGCGCTGCGCGATGAGCGCAAACAGCGACCACACCCCCAGCACCGCTCCGAAAATCCAGGCGGGCAGCGGCGGCACAAAATACCACCGGAACATGAGCGGGTTCGCCACCGCGAAGATGGCAAAGTACAGCCACGGGAACACCAGCAGCGGCAGCAGCGCCCGCTCCCGCCGCCACGCCGCGCTCATCGCCAGCAGATTTAGCGCCGGGTACACAAACAGACCGGCAGCAGACGGCAGACTGCCGATGGTCTCGTAGTCCTGGAACGGGTTGGCGTAGTTTACCGCCAGCGTGCGCAGCGCACCTAAGTCTGCCACATGGTAGGCGACGCTCTTGGCACCCAGGCTGTTCGGGATGGGGGAGCCGAAGTAGAGCGTGGCAAATATCACCCACGGCGCGATGGTTAGTGCGCCTGCGAGCCACGTTTGCCACGGCACACGGCGGTGACGCACCACCTCGGCAATCAACTGATAAAGCCCCAGCAGCAAAATCCATATCGCGGCGTCCGGGCGGGTGAGCAAGCCCAGCCCTGCAAAAAGCCCCACCAGCCACTTGCGGTCATAGACGAGCGCAGTGAACGCCGCCAACATCCAGAAAATGACCACACTCGTCTCCATGCCACTGACGGCGAACGTCACGCTAAACGGCGTGACCGCCCACAAAAGCCCCACCACCACCGCCGGGTAAATGCTCTCGGTTGCGCGGCGCATGAGCACGAACAACAGTGCCGCGCTGCCTGCTGCTGCTGCCGCGTTGGTAAGCAGGGCATACCATGGGAAGTTGTCACCACGGGTGATGAACGCGATACCTGCCATCGTCACGGCGTAGAGCGGCGTAGTGGTGCCCAGCGTACGCACGCCGGGGTTATACACAAAGCCCTCTCCGGTGGCGATGTTGCGGCTGTAGCGAAACGTAATGAAAGAGTCGTCAACGTTGCGGGGGGTGGGCAGGGTGTGCGCAATAAACGCGACGAACATGATGGCGGCAATAGCCAGTAACGTCAGGCGATTGGACTGGGACATGAGCGTTGCTCCGGGGATGATGATGCCAGAATCATAATGCCTTCATTGTACATCATTTCTGGATTAAGGGTCGCGGGCGGATTTTGCATTCACCCACCTGCTAACGGTAACATTGTGCATTGTGGGCACACCCTGCCCGCACGTCCCAATAGACTTTCACAAGGAGAAAAAATGTTAAACAAGACGATTTACGCGCTGTTGATTGCCCTGTTGGTGCTGAGCGTCGCCCCGGCGCTGGCACAGGACGACATGGAACCCATGCTGGATCCGCTCGACCCACCGGAGCAGATCACGGTTGCCTACGTGCCCATCATGAAGTTTGCGACCATGTACGTTGCCGAGGAGCGCGGGCTGTTCGACAAGTACGGGCTGGATGTGCAGATTGAGCGTGTGGCGTCCGGCACGGAGGCAATCGCCTTCCTCACCGAGGGGCAGATTGACGTGGGCGGCATCGCTATCGTCACTAGCCTGTGGAACGGCTGGAACGAGGGGCTTGACCTGCGCATCATTGCGCCGGGCGGACTGGAGCCGTTTGAGGGCAGCCCCACCAAGCTCGTCGCCCGCACAGACAGCGGCATTGAGTCGCTCGCTGACCTGACCGGGCGCACAGTAGCGGTTGCGGGCGGCCCGGGCAGTGGCGGTGAGTACTTGCTGGCGAAAGCACTGGAACCCGCCGGGCTGACGATCTTCGATGTGAATGCAGTCAACCTGGGCAACCCGGACATGCCCGCCGCGATTGAAAACGGCTCCATTGACGCGGGCATTATCGGCTCCCCATTTGCAGACCAAGTCATTGAGGCAGGTGCGGGCTTTGCCATTGCAGAGGACTTCGTGCCAGGGCTAATGACGGTGGCGTTTGTGGGCAGCGGTCAGTTCGTGACGGAGCGCCCCGAAGCAGCCCAGCGTTTTGTGCTGGCGCTGATGGAAGCAAGCCGCTTGATGCAGGGTGATGACTACCTGAGCGAAGAAAACCTTGCCGCGTACCTTACCTACACCAACAGCACGGAAGAAGCGCTACGCACGGGCAACCCGGTCATCTACGACCCGAACCAGGTGCTGCCTGTGAGCGGGCTGGCAGACGTGGAGCGCATCCACCGTGAGAACGGGCGCACCGAGTACGAGGAGCCGATTGACCTGAGTAACGTGGTCGTCACGGAGTTCACGGACGCCGCCCGTGAGCTGCTAGGCGAGGTGGAAACCGAGTTCGAAGTCGAAGATGACATGATGGACGACGATATGATGGAAGATGAAGAAGATATGGAAATGAACGAAGAGGACATGGAAGAAATGGAAGCAACTGAAGAAAGCTAAATCCGCTTCCACCGTTTGACCGCAAAGGTTACGGTGATTGCGGGGCTTGCTTTTCTGCCTGACCTAACTGCCCTCGGTTCCCCTCTCCGTCAAACGGCTGAGGGGGAGGGGGGCAGCTAGCGGAAAAGCAGCGGCACGTTGAGCCTACAACACTAATCTGCGCGGCGTGTGGAAACCGTTACGTCGTCCCGCTCAACCTGTGGGAACGGCAGCGGGTTCGGCAGGGCGCTATCCAGTGAGGTGCCGTGCACCGTGTGTGTGCCGATGTGAGCCGCCTGCAACATCTGGGGTAGTTCGGCGCGGATTTCCGTCTGGTGGGTAACCGGAGCACTCGCATTCACTACGGCGAGTGTGCGCGGCGGCATGTGTACCGTCACCAACAGCGTCACCACGCCGCGATGGTTATTTAGGGTGTAGTATGCTGCGTCGTAGCCGTCCCAGGTGAAGGGGCGCGGCGGCATGACCAGTGCATCGCCCACATGCGCCGGGTTGGCAACAACCGTGTTCAGGAAGTGGTGCGCGGCGTTATCGACATCCGCGTTGATGGTTGTTGTATCTCGCAGGAACAGGTGAACAGACATGCCCGCCAGGTGCTCTGCGCTCTCAATAGAGGCGGCGCTGCCACCGTCCACGAACACAATACCACTCTCCAGCGTGAGTGCTTCCCAGCCACCCGGCACAGTCACAACAACGGGTGTGCCCTGCAACACAGCGTGGACATCATGATCTTGATGATTTTGGGTCGCTGCCCGTTCAGCAGGTGCCACCTGCGTGCCCTGCTGTTGGGGGGTAGCAGGACTTTCCACTGGCGTGTTTGCGGTTGGGCGACACGCGACCAGCAAAAGGGAACAGACAAGCAGAAGCTTACGCATTGAACCTCATCACAGCACTAACAGTAAGTCATTGGAATACTCATAAGTGTAGCACGGTGCTGTGATGTCGTGGGGATTACTCAGCGCGTTATTATCCTCCTGAGAGGGTGCGCCGACGGATGAGCGTGAGCAGCCAGCGCAGTTCTTCCAGGCGCAGCGCAAACGCCATGCCCACAAATACCGCGCCGCAAACCATGCCCACCACCAGCACCGCGCCCACCTCCATCAGGATCGCCTCCCCTGCCAGCACCGTCAGCAGCCAGGGCAGCAGCGCATATGCCACCAGCCCCATAGCTGCCGCTGCAATGACCGCCTTGCCCGTGGTGAGCGCCAGTCGCTGCCGTCCCAGCCCATCCAGGCGGCGCAGCAGCAGGTACGCGCTTACGCTGGCGTGCACCAGGTGTTTCACGCTGTCCGCCGCCATCAAGCTGAACAATCCCATCACCGGGGCAAGTGCAATAGCGACAACCATGTACACCGTCAAGCTGAGCAAACCGACCAGCGCGGGCGTGAGTGTGTCCTGTTGGGCGTAAAACGCATACACCAACAGCAGGTCAATCGCAGCGAACGGCAGCCCCAGCAGGTACAGCCGCAGCGCAATCACGGTGATGTTTGTGTCGAACGAGGTGAACGCGCCGTGCTCAAACAACAAATCCACGATGGGGGTAGCAAGCGCGAACAGCCCGACGGTTGCCGGCAAGATCAGCACAGTTGCCAGCCGCAGCCCCAGCCCCAGCGTGTCTTTAAATGGGGATTCTGTGGTGCGTTCGCCTGCCTGCAACATCGCAACCGCCTGCCGAGACAGCGTCGGCAGGATGGCGATGCTAATCGCCGTGGCAACTAACCCCTGCGGCAGTTGGATGAGCGTGGTAGCGCGGTTCATGTAGACGACGCCTGTTGCCAGCGCGTCGTTTGCCAGCCGATAGCTAAAAAGCCGCACCACCAGCGTATCAATAATAAGCGACACGCTCACGGGCAGGTACAGCAGCCCGATTTGCCGCAAACCAGGGTGGTTCCACCGAAACGACAGGCGCAGCCGGGCGTCCTGTAGCCCCGGCAGTTGCAGCGCGAACTGCGCAATAGCGCCCACCAGCCAGCCCGTCGCCGCCGCCCGGATGCCAACGACCGGGGTAAGCGCCAGCATCACCACGACAATACACGCATTAAACAGTGCCCCGGCAAACGCCGGGAACGTGAACATGCGCAGCGCGTACAACGTACCACTGAGCACAGCAAACAGGCTGAGGAACACCAACGCCGGGGCAATCAGCCGCAGCAGCGAGGTCGTCAACTCAATGATTTCGGTGTTTTCCCCCGCCAGCACACGCACAATAACGGGTGCCAGCAGCCAAAGCACCAACGACAGCGCGGTCATCAGCGTGACGACAAACGTGACCAACACCGACACCAACTGCCAGAAGTCGCGCTTGTTTTGCGTGGATGCTGCCTCGCTGAGCACGGGGACAAGGGCGCTGTTCACGTGCCCGCCGATGAGTAGGTCGTAGAACGCCTTGGGCAAGATCACCGCGTTTTCAAACGCGGAAAGCGCCACAGACGCGCCAAACAGGTTGGTAATCACGCTCTCCCGTGCCAGCCCCAGCACACGGCTGGCAACATTCCCGGCGGCGACGATGCCCGTTGCCCGTGCGACGCCCGCCTGCGTGTCGTCCTGTGTGCCGCGTGTGACTGCCTCGGCATCGGCGGCGCGGGCATTGGGTGCGACTACAGGCGGCACGTCTCTTTTTTCCCCGTTGGGCGGGGATGCTTTTGGCAGGGTGGTTTTTTGCGTCACGGGGTGTCCTCTGTGGTCGCTAGGGCAGCGCCCGCACGCGGGCGATAATGTCCGTCGTGCTGTGCGCGGGTAGGTAGTCTATGAGCACCACCCGCCCCCCCAACTCGGTCACAAGCTCACGCTCTGGCAGCGGTTTGTGGGCGTAGTCGCCGCCCTTCACGTAGATGTGCGGGCGCAGCGCTTCCAAGGCGGGGTGTGCTGTGTCTCCGTTGAACACCACCGTCGCCGTGACTGGTTTCAACGCGGCGACCAGCCGGGCGCGTTCTGGCGCGGGGGTGATGGGACGCCCCGTGCCCTTCAACCGCTGTGTGCTGGCGTCGTCATTAAGCGCAACGAACAGGGCATCGCCCAGCAAGCTTGCCTTCTCCAGGTAATCCAGGTGCCCGATGTGCAGCAGGTCGAAGTGCCCGTTGGTAAACACAACCGTTTTCCCCTGCTGGCGCAGTGTGTGGGTGTGGGCAGCGGCGGCAGCCAAATCTGGGTGGATGGTCAAGCGGGTTACCTTCTGGTTGTGGTGTGTATGTCGCCAGGATGCAATCTCCCGGCAAAGTCGGGCTATCGTAGCAGTGCGGGTTCGCATCCGCAAAGGGGCGTTTGGCACTTGCCAGCCCGTGCCCACAGCATTAGACTTGAAGCAAATGTAGAAAACCGTGATTTATCATGAAGAAAACACCCATGCCCAACACACTAATCGTCATGCCCACCTACAACGAACGTGAAAACATCCGCAATATGATCGGCGCACTGCTGGCGCTGGATGTTGAGAACCTGTCTGTGCTCATCGTGGACGACAACTCCCCGGACGGCACGGGCAAAATCGCGGACGAACTCGCCACGGAGCACCCCGGCAAGATACAGGTGCTGCACCGCGAGGGCAAAGGCGGGCTGGGCAAGGCGTACATCGCGGGCTTTATGCACGCCATCCGCCACCTAGACGCAGACTACATGATCCAAATGGACATGGACTTCTCGCACCAGCCCAAGTACGTGCCGCAGCTCATCGCAGAGCTGGAAAAGGGCTACGACATGGTGATGGGGTCGCGCTATGTGATGGGCGGCAGCGTGGAGGAAAGCTGGAGCATCTACCGCAAGCTGCTGAGCTGGTTTGCCAACCGTGTGTGGGTATACACGTTCCTGCGGATGCCGATGAAGGACGCAACGGGCGGCTTTCGCATCTGGCGCAAGGAGACGCTCATTGGGCTGGACCTGGAGCGCGTGCGCTCCAACGGTTATGTCTTCCAGGTGGAAATCGCGTATTTGGCGTACAAGCTGGGCTACCGCATCGGCGAAATCCCCATCCACTTCCCTGACCGTCACGCGGGTGAATCAAAGATGGGGCTGGACATCCAGGTTGAGGCAGCGCTGGGCGTGTTCCGGGTGCTGCGTGATTACCACGCCCTGACCGATACCATGCGCCGCACCGACCCATACACCCCACAGGCAGAGACCGTCACCGCGTAGGGGCACACTGCACCATTGCCATTACGCCGGGAAGTTCGGGATTACCTTGCGCACCCCGGCGATCTTCTCCACCTTGGCGACCGTCTCCCCGACGGTTGCGCCCTCCGGCAGGCGCCCGGTGAGCACCACCGCGCCGTAGGAAACCGACGTGAACACACCAAACGGCGTCACCTGCCCGGTTTTGATGCGCAGCGCGTCGTCGTCGTAGAGTTCGCTGCTTTCAACCGACTGCACGCCCTCAATCTTGTTCGCCTCGCGCACGAAGATCTCGCGGGATTGCGCGGTTTTGGTGTGCCCGCGCACTGTGACGACCCCATCTTTGACTGTGAGCGTGATACGGCTGCGGTCGTGCAGCAGCGGCGGGTAGGTGTGGAAGATGTGGTTCACATCTTGCTCAATGTCGACATCCGGGCGGGCGGAAACGGGTGTGGTTTCTTCTGCCATAGGTTCTCCAGTTCGCATATGCTTGTCGTATATGCCCATAAGGATAGCGTGTTTGCGGGGCGGCGTCTAATTGAGGGTTGTCCATAATTCGCGGACAGTTGTCAGTGGGCAGGGGCGGTTGTTGGTAGCGATTTTGCGGCTTCCCGTGTGATACACTGAGCGAGTCAGGAAGCAAGGAACACAACCATGTCAATCACACTACCCGATGACATCACGACAAAGCTGAAGGCACTTGCCAAACACCAGAACCGCACGCCGGAGGATGTTCTGCGTGACCTGCTGGCAGCGGTTCCTACGCCACCAGAGGATGAGGATGAGGATAAGGATGATAAGGATAAAGATGAAAACGAGGAGGACGAACTCCCAAAGCGGCGCACTCCTGGGCTTGGGCGCGGCACGATATGGGTCAGTGATGACTTCGATGATTACCTCGGCGATGAGTTTTGGTTTGGTGGATCTTGAAGATTTTGCTGCTGGAAGGCACCGCCTGTTCCAGCAGCGGGGACGTTACCCACGCAACGCCCCCACAAACCAGGCTAGCAGCTAGTCGCCCAGCAGCGTGAACTCGTCAAACAGCACGATTTCCGCCTCTTCCGGGTCAAGCGTGGTGTCGTAGTAGTAGCTGCGCACGGTGCCCGTTTCTGTTTCTAGCACACTGAACACAGTTAGTTTGTTGCTGGCGATGTACGGCAGCGGTTCCCCATTCTCATCGGTCATCGGCGCGATAGTCGGCACAATCGGCAGCAGTCCGTAAGGGTCGCCGCCGAGCGTATATTCTTCACTGAACAAGTCCGGTTGCGGTGGCACGCTGTCACGCGGCGTGGTTTCGTCCACAAACGCGCCGTAGCTGTTGCCCACATTGGACGTTTCCAGGTAGTGTACGCCCGCGACATCCCGGAAGCGATTGTAGACGTGGTTGTGCCCATTCAGCACGAGGTTCACGCCTGCCTCTTGCAGCAGCGGTTCCACGTCGCGCACCAGGAAGTTCGCATCCATCGGGTACTCGTAGCGAATGGCGGTAATGTTGCCGTTTTCGTCCCGCTCTGCGACCTGTACCGGGTCGGTGAACGCGGGCACCACATTGCCGCCCAGCGCGTGGATGGGGTGGTGCAGCATCACGACTTTGTACGGTGCCTGCTGGAACGCCTCGCTTTGCAGTTGATCTGCCAGCCAGGTGTACTGTTCGCTGCCCTCGCTAATCGGCTCGAAGATGAACGAGCCGAAGCCCCAACTGCCGGGGTTGTCCAGTTCTGCCCCTGGCTCGCTGTACTTGCTAAACACGGTGGCATCCATGCTCGGCGGGCGCCAAATGCGCGTGGCGTGCAGGCTGATGAGGTACACATCACCGAACGCGACCGCGTAGTAGCCCTCACCGCCAGGACTTTCATCCGGCAGGGTGAAGATTTCCTCGTAGGTCACGGTGTTAAACGAGTTGTCCTGCACGAATGCTGCTTTGTCGCCGGGGTTATCATCCGGGAAGAAGCCGCGCTGTGCCTCGTACAGGTCGGCGGCGACACTTCGCGGGCGCGGGCGGTTGAACTGCTGGTTAATGGCGCTGCCCGCATCCACGTAGCGCCCCATGATCTCGTGATTGCCCACTGCGGGGAACAGCGGCGCGTGCTGGATGATCTCGCCGCCGTTGAACACGTTGGTGCCGCCATACCACTCGATGCCCAGTTCCGCACGCCCCTGCAAGCTCTTGAAGAAGCCCCCACCGTCACCGTAGTCGAACCACTCCGCCGCCCGGTCTGGGAAGTCTACAAGGTCGCCCGCGAAGAACACCGCATCAATGCCGCCCGCGCCGTACACCTGCTCCACCATTTGCAAGTTGGCGGGGGTCATCGGCTTGTTCTGGTGGTCGCTGGTGAGCAGAATATTGAGCGGTTGCCCCGGTTCCGGCAGCGGTGCCAGCGTAAACAGGTCACTGGTCAGTTCGGTGCCGTCGTCGTGCACGCTGGTGACGGTGTAGCCCACGCGCTCACCCGGCGTTAGCCCAGTGACGGTCGCCTCGTGCCGCCAGATCGGGCGCATGGTCACACGGTCGTAGATCATGCCGCGCTGCTCCTGCTGCCAGATGAACGAACTGGCGTCCTCGCTGGTGCGGCTCATTTGCGTGGTTTCCGCCGTGATCGTCGTGCCATCCTCCAGCGTGACGGTGTGCGGTGCCGCGCCAGCGAACTCCGTGAACCAGACGACATTCACGCTGTCTTCGGTGGGCAGTTGCAAAAACGGGTCGGTCAGCAGCGCGGGTTCCGGTGGGGCGGGGTCGTCTTGGGCGTGCGCTGCCAGCACACCCACAGTCGCCATCAACAGAAAGCATAGCAGTGTTCTACGCATTTTGGTCATGTGTGGTCTTTCCCAATGTGGTCAACAGCGCCACAGCTTACCCGACGATGGTTTAAGTGACCATTGTGACGAAGACAATTGCGCGTTAAATCTGGGTGCCCCCTGCGGCAGCGCCTAAGAATGGTACAATAGGCACACGGAGCAAACTGGAGTTTATGAGGAGAACGCTGCCATGGCAGATGCATGGTGGGGAACCCGCAGCAATGTTTCGCCGCGCCTGCGCCTGGAAGTTGAAGCGATGCGTGCCGCCTTCGGCAACACCTTCAAGCTGAACGTGCCGAATGTGGGGCTGCTGAACTGGACGGGCGATGTGGAACTGAACTTGTCCACGCTCAGCAATCAGGTTCACACCCTCAAGGTCGTCTACCCGAAGGATTACCCGAACCGCCCGGCGGAGGCATACGTGCTGCGCCCGCGCATCTACAGCGAGAAGCACCAATACGAAGACGGGCAGCTTTGCCTGTTCAACCCCAAGGACGGCACCAATTACGGTTGGAACCCCAGCCGCTCTACCGCCGTAACAGTAACTGGGTGGGCAGTCCAGTGGCTGTATGCGTACTACACCTGGCGCCACACCGGGGACTGGCCCGGCATTGAGGAGCGCATCACGCAGGACGGACGCCGCCGCTAGGGACTGCCACCAATGCCACCGAGGAGGGACGATGAATATATTCAGGAGGTTTTTTTGTGCTCAATCGGTTGAACAACATGATTAACCCGCCAGACATCCCCAAGCTGTATTTAGCGCAGCGCGTGGTGGACAAAATGGCACACGCTGCCCTGCAATACACCGACGACGAAACGGGCGAAGCGATGATCGGCATGGTGATTGACGACGCCACCAGCGGCGCTGCTGTGTATGTGATAGACACCATTGCCCCTGGCGAAGGTGCCGTGCGCGAGGCACACACGTTCCAGCAGGGCGGTGCCTGGCAGGATGACATCTTGCACTGGCTGCGCGAGAACTGGGAGATCACGCGGCGTAAGCGTGCTGCCAGCTATGGCAACGCCCACGCCGCCCGCTGGGACGCGCCGCTGTACCCCGTTGGCGACTGGCACAAACAGCCGGGCTTCATGATCCAGCCCAGCGGCGGCGACCTGATGACCGCGCTGGACTGGGTACACCAGCCCGGCAACCGCATTGGCTTTGTGGTCGCGCCCATCGTCACGATAGACCACCCAGCGACGGTTGAAGACCCGGCAGACATGGAAAACAACTTCCTGCGCGTGGAGCAGCCTAATGGACTGATGACGCGCATCGACTTCTGGTATATTGCCCGCAACATGCTGCAATTTGCGCCCATCGCCCCGCGCATCCTGGAAGACCGCACCTTCCCACGCCTGATGGACTACCCGTGGCACCTCACCAGCGAGGCACGCGCCAACCAGGAAATCCAACTGCTGGAAGGCGACGGGATGCTGGTGGAGATTTTGCTGTGGGACACGGACGAAAAGCTGCCGCTGGAAGTGTGCTTCCTTACGGCGCGTCCGGGCGCGTCGCACTTTTTGCTGCTCGCCACCCAGCACGACTACCCCCACACCCCGCCAGACGTTTACACACTGCCGTTTAACAGCATCGGGGCAGACGAAGACCTGTACGACCTGATGGAGCGCATCTGGACGTATGCGGAACTGGTGGATGTGGAAGACTTCGAATGGGGTGCAGACAAAACGCTGCTGGAAGCGGTCTACGTGGCAGAGGCGGCGCTCGGCTGGAAGGACGCCGACCTGCCGACCACGCCCGACGGTGAGCTAGAAGAACAACCCACCGCAGAAGTGCCCACTGGCGAGCCAGAAGCGGCGGCAGATGACGCCGAACCCATCACCGCGCCGCCCGCCGAGGACACGGACACCGATACAACCACCGCTGAGGACGACAACACATGAGCAAGTGGGATCGCGTAGAGCGGCTGCTGGGTACCGATAACCTCTCCCGGCTGGGCAGTGCCCGCGTGGGGATCGTCGGGTTGGGGTCGGGCGGTGGGTTTGTCGCACAAAGCCTTGCCATGACGGGCGTTGGGAACTTTACGCTGGTAGATAACGACACGATAGACGCCGCCAACGTTGTGCGCCACATCGCAGACCGCTCGCACATTGGGCAGCACAAAGTTGACGCGGTTGCCGAGCTGATCCACGCCCGCAACCCGAACGCAACCGTGGAAACCCGCGCCGGGCTGATCGAAGATCACATGGATGTGCTGGACGAGATTGACCTGCTGGTTGTGGGCGTTGACCAGGAGCAGGTGAAGTATGTGCTCAACGAGGCGTGCTTGCAGCGTAACCTCACGGCGGTGTACGCCGGGGTGTATGAGCGCGGCGAGGGCGGCGATGTGGTCATCATCTACCCGAACACGCACGAACCGGACGCGCCCAGCAAGCCCTGTTATGCGTGCTGGGCGGCAGAACTGCGCGAAGGGTTGGCGATGGCGGTACTCGCAGACGGCGACGAGCTTGATTATGGTATGATAGGCGAGACGGGCACGCTGGACGCGGAGCCGGGGCTGTGGCTGCATGTGGTGCGCGTCGCCAGCGCCCAGGCAGATTTTGTGCTGAACGACCTGCTGCGCGGCACCGCCATCCATGAGCAGATGCCGGGCAACACCGTGATTATGGCAAACCGCCACCTGGAGATCATCGAAGGGGTGATGACGCAGCCCTATTCCGCTGTGTGGACGACCATCAAGCGTGACCCGGACTGCCTGGTGTGTGGCGATGCCATGCGCCGTCGTCGGCTTGCCGATGAAGCAGGCGAGGACGACGCGCTCTCATTGGATGACCTGATGGGCGCAACAGGCATGGATGTGGAGATTGACGCCGACAGCAGTGCAGATTAACAACGCGACATGAGAGAAACGCCCACCAGGAGGGTGAGCAACACAACTGCCCGCCCGTTTGGGCGTATACTGAATGATGCTTGTGTACAAGCAAGTGTGGATAAGCTGAACAAGTAAGATCGTAAGCTAGGCAGAGGGATAGCACCTGTGACTGACGAACAGAACAACAACCCACCGGTTTCCGAAACCGAAAATACCGAAAATGTAGACGCGAACAACCCACCGCAGACACCCCCAGCAGACAACGCCGCGCCGGAAAACGACATGGACGAGCGCCTGCAACGGCTGGGCGGCGAGCCTGCCCCGGTCATCACGCCAGAGGAGTTCGCACGGCTGCAAAAGGCGGGTCAGGTGCACATTGATGCGGGCGGACGTGTTCGCACTGCCCGCCGCCGCGACGAAGACGACGGCGGTGTGTCGCTGCGCAAGCGCCGGGCGTGGTACACCGCATAGACGCATAGTAGTGTGCACGCCGATGTGCGGTTAGGGTAATTTCAGTGGTTCACGATTTTACGAAACCTCACCCCCAACCTCCTCAGCCGCACGCAGAGAGAGGACCATAAAAACCCTTTCTGTACCTAGGATGTTCCCTTCCGCCGTTTGCAGGGGAAGGGTTAGGGATGGGGGTTAAGCATTTTCGTGATCTACTGAATTTGGTGACGTCTTTCCCTGTCTCTATGTCCCCTGCCAGGGGTTGGGGGATGAGGGCAAAAAGATTGTCATGTAACCGTGTGTCGCGTCTCATTACGGTAACCCCTAATTGCTTGGCACCGTACACCGCTCCTACATCGTGACCGTGTTGAACCCGACAAGACGCGATACCCACCACCCAACCATTGCCCATAACCAAGGAGCGTCCTTCGTTTGAACGCAGACCACCTCGTAGACCTGCTTCGAGAGCAAGCCGTGCTTACCGATGACCGTGTGACGGGCGCATTTGCTGCCGTGCCGCGCCACCTGTTCCTGCCGGATGTTCCGTTAGAGACCGTCTACGCCGACAATGCCGTTTACACCCTCACCGACGACCGGGGCGGTTTCATCGGCGGCAGCGACCAGCCCAGCCAAATGGCGAAGATGCTGGCGCTGGCAGGGCTGCAACCGGGGCATAATGTGCTGGAAATCGGCACGGGCACAGGCTACAACGCCGCGCTGGTGCAGCACCTCGTCGGCGATGATGGGCGTGTGACCAGCGTGGAAATCGACCGCATGGTGTATGAACACGCGCTAGACAACATGCAGCGGGCAACATCCGGTCACATTAACGTCGTGAATTCTGATGGTGCTGCTGGCTATGCCCAGCGTGCCTCCTATGACCGGATTATCTCCACGGTTGCACTGTGGGACATCCCACCTGCGTGGCTGCGGCAGTTGCGCCCTGGCGGTCGCATCGTCGCGCCGCTGTACCTGGACGGCGTGCAGGTATGCGCCGCACTGACGGTAACGCCGGGCGATGTGCTCGCCAGCGACAACAACGTGACCTGCGCCTATGTGCCCATCCGGGGGATTGCTGCGCCGCCCGTGCAGCACCTATACCTGGGTGGTGGCTCCGCACTGCGGCTGTATTCCAACAACGCCGCCACGTTAGACAGCGCCCGCCTGCACATGCTGCTGCAGTCTGACCCGGAAAACTGCCACCTGGGTGCGGCGCTGGGCAATCGCGACTACTGGGACGGGCTGGCACCGTACATCATGCTCAACGTGCCAGAAGACTACGAGTTTGTGACCTACGCCGTGGAAGGTGATAAAATAGTGTATGGGCTGCGTGGGCGCGGCTTTGGGCTGGTGCGGACGAGCACCGCTGCGTTCGTCTGTGCAGACGAACTCGGAGAAATCCACTGCTTTGCCGGGGTCGATGCGTTCCTGGCGGTGGATGCCAGCTACCGAGGCTGGGTGGCAAGCGGCGAACTGCGGGTCGATCGGCTGCGGGTTCGCCTGCTGCCCCAGCAAGCACAAGTCTCGCAGCCGCCACAACGCGGGCGACAGTTCACCCGAACCGACCACACTTTGCATGCCTGGCTAGCGCCAGTAGAGACAGGAAACACCGATGGATGAGAATGACCCCCTTGCCGACTTCGCATTTGACGGCGGGTTTGTGTTGGTGGTCGGCTGTGCTGGCATTGACATCAAAGCGCGGGTGCTGGCACCACTCCTCATTGAGGAGGCGTCTAACCCGGGGCAGGTGCGCAACAGCGTGGGCGGCGTCGCCCGCAACATTGCGGAAAACCTCGCCCGGCTGGAAGTGCCCACGGTGCTGCTAACCGCCGTCGGTGACGACGACGAGGGCGAGCGTGTGGTACACGTATCGGCGGCGGCGGGCGTCAATTGCAGTTTTGTGCGCCATGTGGCAGGTGCCCGTACCGTCAGCTACGTTACGCTCATGCGTGAGGACGGGCAGCTTCACGCGGCGGTAACGGACTACGACATCACCGCGCAAATCGACAGCGACTACCTGCAACAGCACGAAATGCTGTTCTCTACAGCAGCGATGGTCGTGGTAGATAGCACCCTCAGTGAGGAGGCGCTGGAAACCCTGTTCGAACTGACCACCCAGTACAAGCTGCGCGTGTGCGTAGACCCAACCACACCTGTGTTTGCGGCGAAGCTGCGCCCATACCTGCCGCATGTGTATCTCGTTGTGCCCAACGCGGCAGAGACACAGGCGCTGGGCAACACCACCGTGCCCCCCAGCGGCACCGAAGACCGCACCGCCGCCACCCACGCCGCCCGCGAGTTCGTGCGGGCAGGCGCAGAAATTGGCGTGGTCACGCTGGGTGGGCAGGGGCTGGCCTACGCGCACAGCGGCGGCAGCGGCTTCATCCGGGCGGCACAGGTGGAAGTGGTCGACGTAACCGGGGCAGGCGATGCGTTCAGCGCGGCGGTCATCTTCGGCTTGCTAAACGAGGTGGCGGTGGACGAAGCAATGCGCCTGGGCGCAACTGCTGCCGCGCTCACGCTCACCACACGAGAGACGGTGTTCCCCGAACTGAGCCAGGAGCGGCTTTACGACGAACTGGTGGTGTAGCGGTTGCAAAACCGTTACAGGCACCGCGCGTATGTAGGAGTTTCGCTAAAATATTATCTAGCACCCATGTTTTTGCCCTATACTGGGCACAGACGATAACCACCTGAATTCCGCAGGAAACACAACATGTTAAAGCGTGCTTTGTTATTGACCGTGCTAGCGTTGTTGCTGGCACTGCCGGTGACCACCAATGCCAATGTGCCAATTGATGACTTGATCGCGCTGGGAGAGAACTTCCCAGCAGATACCGGGCTGTTTTTTGCCATTCGCGCCGACGATGACTACATCGACACGATTGATAGCGTACTGGCAGAGTTTGACAGTGCGGTGAACCTGCCCCCCACGCCAGACTTTGTGCCCGCCAGCACCCGCAACCAGGGGCGCAAAGACGACTTTACACCCACGCGAGATATGCTGAACGAATTCGCAGAGGAGTTCTTCGGCGGGGACTTCGAGACGACGATGCGCCCGTGGTTGGGTGACAGCGCTGCGTTTGGCATTACGGACTTCGCAACTGTGTTTGAGGTGGGCGTGTTCGACAATGCCGACGCCATCATCGAGGAGGGCGAGTTCCCCATCATCATGGCGCTGGAAGTGACCGACGCCGATGGTGCTGCCGATGCTGCGGACGCTGCCCTGGGCGATGAACTCGACCCGGACATTACGCTGCGCATCGAAGCGGGGGTCTACACCTACTACCAGGCACGCGAGGTGGAGCTTGGCATGTTGATCTCGCCGACGGCGCTGCTGTTCGGCAGACCGAGCGACCTGCTGGACGCGATTGACCGACCGCGGCCCACCCTGCTGGAGAACGAGTCCTTTACCGAGACGATGAGCCTGCTGCTGGAAGACGACTACAACAGCATCATGTACGTGGACTATCAGCAGCTTATCCGTGAGGGCGTGCTGTCGCTAGATGAGCTAGACCCATCGCAGGAGTTCTCAACAGCGCAAGACCTCGCGTTGTTTGATGAGGTGATTGACACAGTAGAGGGGCTGGCGGTGGGCGCAACCCTGCTGGACGACCGCACGCTAACGCTGGATATCGTGCAAAATGCGGATTACTCCAGCTTGCAGGACACTGGGTTCGCATTGGCGCTGCCGCTGCGCTTAAACCCGGAATTTGCCGAACGCATCCCGGCAAGTGCGGGCCTGGTGCTAATGAGCAGCGACTTTGCTGGGCTGTACGACGCATCTATCGAGAACCTGCGTGTGAACGCCCGCTTGTTTGAGGACATGGAAAACCCGCCGGAGGGCACATTCAGCGAGTCTGATATTGATGGTGTGCTGTTCGCGGTCGGCTTCTTCCTGCGGCGCTACACCGGGCTAGACCTCGAAGACGATATTCTGAGCTGGATGGACGGCGACTACGCTGTTGCCATTGGGTTGACGGACGAAGTGAGCCAGGTGAATGAGTTCTTCGACCTGACGGCAATCCCGCTAGACTTTATCCTGCTGTTCGACGCCACTACCAACCCCGAAAGCGCGGCAGATACCGTCACAGGCATCGCCCGCGCAATTGATGACCTGCTGGAGGAGTTCGAGAGCGACCTAGAGTTCAGCGAGTTCGATGTGAGCCGCAGCGACGAAACCATTGCCGACACCGATGTGGTCGTCTACACGATTATTGACGAGAGCGGCTTCAGCTTCGCCTTCCCGATTGAAATCCTGCTGGCGGCGAACGAGGACGTGTTCGTCATTGGCTCCCGCACGATGGTAGAAACCGCCCTGCGCGGCGACGGCGGGCTGCGCGACACGGTCGCATTCCAGGAGGCGGAGGAAAGCTACCTGGTAGACGAGGCAGGCATCCTGATGCTGGTCAACAGCGAGGCACTGCTGCCCTTTGCTGATGTGTGGACGCTTTCCGACCCGTTCAGTGACCTGGCAGAGCGTGAGGCTGCCGTCATCCGCAGCGTGCTCAACCTCGTCTCTAGCGCCACCATCAGCGGTTCCAACGCAGAGGACGGTGTGGGCGTCAGCCGGGCGACGATCTCACTTAACCTGTCTGCGGACGACGAATAGCGATAGAACCGGGCAGGCAGCGCGTTGCCCGCCCGGATTCGGCTTCTCTATGACCGACACGCTCACGTTCCGCCCCATCACCCGCGCAGACATCCCGCTGCTGCACCGCTGGCGTAACCTGCCGCACGTCTCCCAATGGTGGCATCCGTCCAACCCGTCCTATGCAGACGCACAGGCGGAGTACACCGCCTACATGCGCCCGAACTACGGCGTCGCGGCGTACATTATGCAAATCAACGGCGTAGATGTGGGCTTTATCCAGCTTTGGCATGTACGGGACTTCCCCGATTACAAGCCGTTTGTACCGCTAACCGGCGACATTGCGGGCGTCGATGTGTTCATTGGGGAAGTGAGCTACCTGCACAAGGGCTGGGGACCGCGCCTGATGCACCGCTTTTTTTGTGATTATGTCTTCAAAGACCCGGCAGTGAGCGCGTGCATTATCGACCCACTGCCGGAAAACACCGCCGCCATCCGCGCGTATGCCAAGAGCGGCTTCCGCCACGAGCGCACGTTCACCTACCAGGGTAGGGGCGTTTACCTCATGCGCTTGCGGCGGGACCAGGTGGACTGTGCGGGCTAGCCCTGCTTTTCCCGCTTGAACGCTGCCTTGGCACCGTCGGGGCTGTCCCACAAAAAGCTAACCAGTTCCCAGCCCGCATCGCCATACTTGTTAAGCTGGTCGGTAAAGCGGTCGGCGTCCATGTGAATGTCCATGTCGGCGTCATCTGTCAGCTTGCTATCGGTGATGTACACCACCAGATATTCATACTTCTGCATTGTCTATGCCTCCCCGCGAACGCGGTTGAACCCGGGCGAGTTGCCCGTGGTTGTCCTTACGCAACAGTTTGATTGTACTGCATTTGGAACAACGTGCGAATGCGGGCGCACACACCCGTGATTGTAACGATTTGTTATCGTATCGCCTTTTTCCGTTGAGCTTTGGGGAGGGTGGGTGTACACTACCGCAAGGATTTAAAATTCCCTTAACATCAGCTTAGGTCATTGGGCGGTACCGGGGAGCGGTGCCGTAATCAGAGAGAGATGAGACACAATATGAACCAACCTACCACAACAAATCGTCCCGTTTGGGCAAACGAAGAACAAACGGCGGCATACATTGCGTTTGAGGGCACATGGCAGGCAGAGGCGTTTACGAAAGCAGCTTACTACCTGCGGGAACTGCTCAACGAGGCGAACAGCGAAGTTGCCACCATCGTTGATGTTATCCACCCGCGCCCCATATCTATGGATGCGCTGCGTGCTGCACACGACTTTTTCCAGGGCGACCACCCCAACTTTGGCAGGGTGTTTGTCGTCGTGCCAGAACCGATGCTGCCGGGCATTGAAGAAGTGGTACGACGCTCATTTGGGGGCAAGCTGCCCGCACACATGCAGTTTGTACCCACCGTACAGGACGCAGAACGTGCTGTGCAGGGCACCTCGCCCGTATGAGCGATCACTTGCGGCAGACGAGTGCCCAAACCCGATGCGGGACGGGCATGGGGTCTGCCGCGTAGCTCATCCACAGCATATCCTTGAGGGCGCTGTCGAACTGGACAACCACATCCGGCGTCATGCTGGCGCTCACCCCCGCGCTTGCCCGCACCCGCCCACGCCATGCCTCATGGGTGTACTGCACATCGACATCAAACGAGAATGTTTCAATACTGTGGTAGCCTGCCGCGCCCACATCGTACAGCCACGCCGGGTAAAGCCCCTGCTGCGTGAGTTGGTAGGCGTCTGGGTTCCAGTTCGGGTTATAATCCCGGATAAGCTGCTCGGTTGCCTGCGCGACATTGCCCGGGAGCGCAATCCAGTCAAAGTGGGTGATGACCAGCGTGCCCCCGCGCCCCAGCAACCGCCACGTCTCCTGGGCAGCAGCGGGGCGGTCTAGCCAGTGCCAGCACTGCCCGGCAGTGACCACATCGAAGTGTGCGCTGGGCAGCGGCGTGTTTTCCGCCGTAGCACGCACGTAGTGCACCTGCACATTCGCTTGAGCGTCAAAGGTGCAGGCGTGGTGCAGCAACGCTGTGGATGGGTCTGCGGCGATGACGTGTGCGCCGCGCAGTGCCAGCCCCCGCGCCAAAGACCCGGTGCCCGTGCCGACATCTAATATGCGCTGCCCCGGCAACCCAACCTGATAATCTGCTTGCAGCCGTCCGAAAAGGGCATCTGGAAAGCCTGCCCGGTGGCGGGCGTAATCTTCGCCCGTTTGCCCAAAGTTGATCTTGTACTTGCGCATGGGGTTCCGCCGTTATTATTTGTGCTTGCTTTGTACGGATGTTAGCGCTACAACATGTACGGGGCAAGCGCCTGCTGTACACCACCTGGCAGGCAGCGAATGCCCAAACCGAACGGGGGCAGCACCCGTTTGTTGGTGATTATTGACAGAAGGCGAGCCACCGCCGACTGTTTTTTGTGCAACGTACACAGTCTCACCCGCACCTGCGTGTGCAAATCTGCCACGCACACGCGCATTGACCATACAAATAGCAAAAAATGCACCCTCCCCTGCGCAGCTTGATGTGCGCTTTGTGGAAAACTTATAAAAAAGCTGTTTAAACTTCATCAAATTGTTACCTCATGACATCTATCGCATCTTCTTAAACTCCTAACAACATTTGGCTAGGTGCACATGGCACCCTACAGCTTTTTTCCATCCGTCTTATGTTCGTTCAAGGGGAACAGAACCAATGGGTAAATCTACACGCAAGACAATGTGGCGGTTGCTGGCAATCGCTATCGCCTCCGCTGTAATGGTCTTCGGCAGCACAATCTTCGCGCAGGACGAAGAGCCGCCGGCAGAAGAGGATGCAGCGGTTGCAGAGGAAATGGTTGCAGATGAGGAAGTTGATTCTTCTACTGTTCCGGCGATGATGTCTGACATTGAAGGCGTACAGGGCAACATCGACTACGTTTGGATCATCGTTGCGGGCTTCCTGGTGTTCTTCATGCAGGCAGGCTTTGCGATGCTCGAGGCAGGTTTCATCCGCCAAACGGGTGTGGTGAACAGCCTGACGGAGAACTTCGTAGACGCGGGTATCACGGGTATTTTGTTCTGGGCAATCGGTTACGGTGTCGCCTACGGTACATCTGCTGGTGGTTTCATCGGTAGCGACACGTTCTTCTTCAGTGGCATTTCTGACGGCGGTGCCACGCTGGACTCCGGGCTATACCTGGGTTTCTTCTTCCAGTTTGCGTTTGCTGCTGCGGCATCTACCATTGCAACGGGTGGTATGGCAGAGCGCACAGACTTCGTCGGTAAGATCATCTACAGCGCGGTTGTGGGTGCTTTCATCTACCCGGTAGTCGTACACTGGATTTGGGGCGGCGGCGGTTGGCTGTTCGAGGTTGGCTACAACGACTTCGCAGGCTCCGCAGTGGTTCACCTTGTGGGTGGTATCCTCGCGCTGGTCGGTGCGATCATCATCGGTCCGCGCCAAGGTGTAGACCCGAAGAACCCACCGCGCCCGCACAACCTGGCGCTGGCAAGCCTGGGTACCAGCATCCTGTGGTTCGGCTGGTATGGCTTTAACGTTGGCTCTACGCTGGATGCAACCAACCCCGGTTTAATGGGTCTTGTTGCGACGAACACAACGATTGCTGCTGCTGCGGGTACGGTAAGCGCACTGATGTTTGCCTTCTACACCAAGGGCGGTAAGTGGGATCTGGGTCTGTCGCTGAACGGTGCGTTGGCAGGTCTGGTTGGTATCACCGCAAGCTGCGGCTTCGTGGCCCCGTGGGCAGCACTGCTCATCGGCTTGACCTCTGGCGTGGTGATGGTCGTCTCCATGGACATGGTTGCCAACGCAGGCATTGACGACGCAGTTGGCGCATTCGCAGTACACGGCGCGTGCGGTATGCTGGGTGTACTGAGCATTGGCTTCTTCGGCGTACCGGAGCTGCTGTGGAGTGCTGAGACCTTAGAAGGCGGACGTGGTCTGTTCTACGGTGGTGGCTTTGGTCTGCTGTGGCTGCAATTCTACGGCATGGCAGCGGTTGTCATCTGGACGACAGTTACGGCTACAGTCCTGTTCCTGGGTCTGAAGGCGATTGGCAAACTGCGCATCGACGACAAGGCTATGGGTATGGGCATCGACGTGTACGAGCACGGTGCCACCGTATGGCCAGACGTGCTGGACATCGACACCGAGAAGGGCACTGCCGCCGCTACCGGTGACTAAACTTTAGCGAACTAACCACCGTAAGTCTCCTTGTGTGGAACGGGGCACCCGAAGTTGGGTGCCTCGTTTTAGTTTTAGGGGGTGCTGTGGCGGGTAGTTTTCCCTCATGGTCCCTCATGCCCAGGGCAAAACGCTGACCGGATGCGCTACGACTGCAAATGCCTACCCGTGGCGCGTGCACCACGCCTGACTGGCAGCAACCTACTCGAACAGCACGCCATAGGTGAGCGTATAGCTAAACGGACCGTTATCCAGCACAGTGCGGATCATGCTTTGCCCTGCCTGTGCTGGCGTGACCACAACCGTGCCGACGAAGTCGTTACCGCCGCGCAGGAACAGGTCTTCCTCCCACAGTTCAAGTTCGAGCGGTCCGGTTAGCCCACCAAAGCGGAACTCGTCGCGGGTGTAGGCGGTGGTATCCTGCCAGCCGTTTTTGCCGTGCATCCGGCAGCCGCTAAAGTCGAACGTGTCGATGTCGTTGTGGCGGTGGGGCTTGTGGAACATCTTGCGCCCTACCCGCTTCACACTCCAAATCGTCTGCCCATCCACGCGGATAAACACCTCATCGCCGTCGCGCTCCTGTGCTTTATTGCAGGAGAGGCTAATCAGTTGCAGCGCATAGCGCCCACTGCGAGACGCCTCGCTTACGCGGCGTTGTTCCAGTTCGCCCGTGCTGGACTGTGCCCCCGCGCCTTCTGGCACGCCCCACACCACTACCGCGCCGTCCTGCAAACACACTGCCAGCAGTTCGCCCTCGTCGTTGAACCCCATGCTCTTGATTTTGTCCCCGTGGCGCAGTTCCATCTTGGGGTTGCTGCCGCGCACGCTGATGAGCTTGACGGTTTTCTCGTGTGCCAGCGCGATCAGGTTATTTTGCGGGTTGTAGCGTGCCATCTCACCCTCGGCGAGGTCGAGCACCATGCGCCCACTGTTCAAGTCCCAGCCGACGGTGCGCTTGCTGTAGTCGGACGCGAGGATCACGTTACCGTCGGGGCTGAAGGTGACGTGCATTACCCAGTCGGACATGTCGGTGTATTCGCGCACCTTTTCGCCCGTTTGCACATTCCACAGGCGCAGCGCCCGGTCATTAACCGAGAGTTCGGTGCCATGTGCTGTTGCGACCAGCGCACCGTCTGGGCTGAGGGCAACACGGTTGATGGGCGTGCCGGTGTCTATGCTGCGGGTGACTTCGCCGTTGAGCGCCCGCCACACCAGCACTCGCCCGCCTGCATCTGCTGAGATGACCACTTCGCCGCGTGGGTGGAACAGCACATCCACCAGCTTGTCCCGGTGCTTGCTGAACACCAATCGCGGCATGTTCTCGTCTGTGTCCCACAGGCGCACGGTGTTGTCGTCACGCTGGCTAAAGTACCCGCTGGCAGAGGCGAGTATTTTGCCATCTGGCGCGTAGGCAAGCCCGTTCACATCGGCGCGGTGGTCAAGCAGGGTAGCGGACTGCCCGCCCGTTTCCAGGTCCCACAGGTGGATGTCATCGTCGGTGCCGCTGGTTGCCATGGTCATGCCGTCCGGGCTAAAGGCGCACGCCAGCACCATACCGTCGTGTGCGTCGTTGAACACGGCGAACTGGCGCACGGTTTGCTCCTCAGCAGCAATGATATCTAGCGGCGCACCCACCTTTGCCAGCACACTGCCTTCGCTTTTGCGGGTGTCCCACAGCATGATGGACTTGCTGAACTCGGCATAGTTGTTGCCAGCGGCAAAGCTGCGCGTGTTCGGGCTAAAGGCAAGCGGGCTGCTCCCCCGGATGCGCCGCACACGCTCGCCTGTTTCCACATTGTAGATGTGCAGCGAGCCGCCCTTTTGCAGCCGCGTAACGGCAAGCAGTGCCCCGTCGTGGCTAAAGGCAAAATCACCCTGGAACGGCTCATTAATTTCCGGTCCGACCCGGTTGCCGCTCTCCACGCTGTACACCAGTAGGCGGTCGCCCTTGTCTTCTAGCGCGGCAAAGCGCTTGCCATCAGCAGAGATCGCGGTTTGCTTGATGCCGTCCAGGTCTGTTTGGATTTTGCGGCTGCCGCTGCTGGTCGGCACGGTGGAGCGGAACGCCACGCGCCCATCTAGCCCGCCAACGAGCACAAACGCCCCGGTCGCGTCTAGCGTGGCATTGGGGTTTTCCTCATTGCCCACGTTAAACGCGCTGATAAAGCCTTTGTCGTCGGCGTGCATCAGGTAGATGCGCTTGTCGAAGGCACTGTTGGCAACGCAGGCGATGAGCGGGCGGCTGAGCGTGTCGTAGCCCACTCGCAGCGGCGTAAACGCATCCAGCTTCAGGTCGTGGACGGTCGTGAGGGTGTTTTCCGCCGTGAGGGTGATCACCGAAACCTGATCGGTACGCGAGGCAACAACGAACACGTATTCGTCGTCTGCTTCTGCCGTGCCAAATGCCGCACTCAGCACGGCATCGGGGAACAAGCGCCGTTGCACGAGCTGCTTGCCGCTTTGCAAGTCCCACACGCGCACATACCCGGCGATGTCCCCGGTGAGCAGGCGTGTGGCGTCCGCGCTGAAGGCAACCGCCGTCAGGAAGGTATCGTGCGGACCGAACAGGCGGGTGGGTGTTACCCGGCTAATGGACTCCAGCGTAATGACTTCGGGCTGTTGCTGCTGCTCCATAGGACGATCCCCTCAGCGTAGCATGTGCTCCAAGAATGCGTGTGTCGATTATAACAAATGTCCTGTGTGCTAGCGCGTGCAACTCATCATGTATGACAGTTAATATTTGGGCGCAATCGCGTGAATACCGTAAATTTATAATGAACTTTTACACCTTAACACGCAAAAATTACCTTCTTCCTATAGGGTTATGGGCGCGTTCGGTGTACATTGAGTAAGAAAAGGTAAACGTTTAGTGATATGGGTAGCAGAAAATCATGGGATCGGACTTAAGCCGGACCAGGACATTCAAACACCTCACGGGTAAGCTTGCTTCCTCTGAGATGGCAAAACTACCGCCAGACAACGGCGCAGGTGGTAGTACCTGGATGGCGATTTTCAAGGTAATGGACACACCTTATACCGTGGAGTTCCAGGTGAGCGACGAAATAACCCTCGGGCGCAACCTGACAGCACACGGTGGCACGCACGATTATCACATCGACCTCTCGAAGTTCCAGGCGGAGCACTTCGGTGTGTCACGCCGTCACGCTGCTGTGTGCGTCTACGGGCAGCACCTTGTGCTGCGAGACCTGGAAAGCACCAACGGCACGTTCCTTAATGGGTACCGCCTGCCCCCCCTGGCAAACATGCCATTCAAGGAGCGGGACGTCATCGAGATGGGCAAGCTGCGGCTGCAAGTGGTGTTTGCCGCACAGGTGTAGAACTGATTTAGCCATTCAAATTATTTTTATCGCGTGCGCTCTTTGCTAGAATGTGCGGTGTTACCCCCTACATACGAGCAAAAGAGGACACACGACGATGACAAGCAAGTACGATGCGCTGCTAGTGCGCCTGCGCGACATCCACAACATTGGGCAAGCAAGTGCCGTGCTGCACTGGGACATGGAAACGCAGATGCCCCCCGGTGGTGCCGCCGCCCGTGGCGAGCAGCTTTCCACGCTCTCCAAAATCCAGCACGAGATGTTCACCAGCGACGACACCGGCACACTGCTAGCAGACGCCGCCGCAGAAACCCAAAACGCGGGCTACAACAGCACCGAAGCAAGCATGATCCGCGTGGTGCAGGACGACTACGACAAGGCAACCAAGCTCCCCACCGATTTTGTTGCAGATTTCACGCGGCTGACCACACAAGCGCATCACAGTTGGGTGAAGGCACGCGAGGCGAGCGACTTCAGCATCTTTCAGGATGACCTTGCCCGCATTGTAGAAATGAGCCGCCAGAAGGCGGAATACCTGGGCTACGAGGGCAACCCCTACGATGCGCTGCTGCAAGAGTACGAGCGCAGCATGACCAGCGATCAGGTAAACGCGCTGTTCGAGGGGCACCGCCAGGCGCTCATCGACCTGGTTGCCGCCGTGAGCGAGGTGCAAGACCGGGTAGACGATACTGTGCTGCACCAGTCGTTCCCCACGGCGGCACAACGTGAGTTCGGTGAGATGATCGCCCGTGCCATCGGCTACGACTTTGAGCGCGGGCGGCTGGATGTGTCTGTGCATCCGTTTAGCACCAGCTTTTCCAAGAACGACTCACGCATCACCACTCGCTACGATGAAAACTGGCTGAACCCGGCGCTGTTCGGCACCATGCACGAGTGCGGGCACTCTATGTATGAGCAGGGTGTGGGCGACGAGCTAGAGGGCACTATGCTGGGCAACGGTACCTCGCTTAGCGTGCACGAGTCGCAGTCCCGCACCTGGGAAAACCTCGTGGGGCGCAGCGAGGGCTTTTGGCAGTGGGCGTTCCCCAAGCTGGAAGCACAGTTCCCGAACCAGTTCGACGGCGTGGACGCTGCCAGCTTCTACAAGTCAATCAACAAAGTATCGCCGTCGCTCATCCGCGTGGAAGCAGACGAGGCGACCTACAACCTGCACATTATGCTGCGCTTCAACATCGAGCAGGCGATCATCAAAGGGGATATTCCGGTTGCGCAGATCCCGCAGGCGTGGAACGACATGTTCAACGAGTACCTGGGCATCACCCCGGCGGACGACGCGCACGGCTGCTTGCAAGACATTCACTGGTCGATGGGGGGCTTCGGGTACTTCTCCACGTATGCGCTGGGCAACCTACTCAGTGTGCAGTACTACAACAAGGCAGTGCAAGACGTGCCCAGCATCCCGAACGACATCGCCAACGGCAAGTTCGACACGCTGCTGGCGTGGCTCAATGAGAACATCCACCAGCACGGGCGCAAGTACGACACCAACGAACTGACCGAGCGCGTTACCGGGCAGTCTATCAGCAGCCAACCGTACATTGACTACCTCACCACCAAGTTCAAGGGCGTGTACGGGCTGTAGCCAGCAAGCCGTGTGGGGCGTGTTCGGTCACGCCCCGCCCACCACCAGCACCGTCGTCAAATACAGAAAGTCGCCCATTGGCGTGCCATCCTCCACCGTGACGGGCAGGTTCGCGCCCGGTTCATCCAGCGGATACGCGCTCAGCAGCAGCGGGTACTCGCCCGTGGGCGCGTCACACGGGATTTCGATAGTACGGGCGTCCGCGTAGTAGTACTTGGCAAACCAGTCTGTCGTGTCCAAGCTGGTGGCACCGTTTGCGGCACTCACGCCCACACCATCCGCGCCCGCTAGCACCAAAGACAGCCCGTAGCTCTCAACCCGTTCGCCTTCGTCCACCGCAGCTTGCCAAAACGTGTGCAGCGGCAGTGTGCTGCACGGTGCCACTTCCAGCACCGCCGGGGTTTGCCAGCCGATCAGGATCATCTCGTCGCCGAACTGCACCTGCTGCTCGCCCAATTGCAGCGCTATGTAATGCCGCACGGAGATGTCATAGCGCTGGCGCCAGCGCCGCACCAGCGCATAGTCTGCACTGTTCAACCTGAATACATCATCGGCATCGAGTGATTCGTCGTGTACGAGCCAAACCCCAGGGGCACCTGCTACCTGGGTGCGGAGCGTGCTTGCCTCGTCTTCGGTATAAGCAGCGGGCACGGGCACATCGGACAGGGCAACAATGCGTTCATAATCATCTTGTGCGTTATCTGGCAGCATCAGGAACGACCGTTCGTGGTGGGCACCGGGCAGCGTGTGCCGATAAATAAAGTAGCTCGTCCACGGGTTCTCCGTCATTATAATTGCATACCCTGACGTTAGCAGGGGGTCATCCACGCTGGGCGGCACGTTCGGGTTGGTGTAGCCAGCAACGCCCATCACCGCGAGCTCTCTGGATGGTATGTGGGGATATTCAACACAGGCGGGGCGCATATCACGCAGCAGCAGGTTCGCCGTGCACACGTCCCGGTCAATGAGCACATTCACGGGCAATTCATCGCCTGTGGGGAACAGCATACCCGCAAAGAAGTACGTGTTAACCAGAAACAGCCCGCCAAACGCAACCAGCAGTAACGTGTTTATCCGCGCCATCATCGCAACGCCCCAATGCCGAGCGTTATATGCCAGGCGGGTTGCGATAATCGTGACCAGCACCACCGCAAGCCAAAATAGAATCGAACTGTGCAGGAAGCGCTCTTGCAGTGCTGCCTCCATGCCCATCAGGTTAATGCGCCCCACGCCCACCAGCAGGCTTGTCCCCACGCTGTACAGCGCCAACAGCAGCAGCACCCACACGCGGCGCAGTTCTCCCCGCTGCGCCAGGTAAAGCGTTTGCGCCGCCAGCAGCACACACCCCACAACCCCACCCACCAGTGCAGCCAACGGGCGCTCCATACCAATGGGGGCACCCAGGTAGGTGAGCGTGAAATTGAGGAGGCGCAGCGGGTCTTCTAGTGTCACGGTGTTGAGCGTTGCCTCCTGCGTGAGGTCAGTGCTCAACTCGTAAACAGTCCCCTGTACAAACAACCACATCACCAACGCCCCAACCGCACCGTAAACGGCGAATGTCATGATCTTACGATGCCCCATCACATACATCGCTACAACACCGATCCCCCATATCAGTACGCCCTGCGTCAGCGTGAGCATCGGTAGCACACTCACACCTGTGATGAGCAACAGCGCCCACCAGCGGTGGGGCAGCTTGACGATGAGCAGCAGTACCAACAGCACGAACAGCAAGTTTAAGTGCCATGTGCTGTACACAGCGGCGAGCCATGTTAGCCCCATTAGCGGTGATAGAAGTAGAAACAGTGTGGGCAGCAGTGCCCAGCGCAGCAGCGCGGGGTTATCGTGCACGACCAGCGCCAGCAGCAGGCAGGCATTGGCAACGGCGATCATCAACATAACAAATAGTTCGGCGTGCTGGTTCCAGTTTGTCAGGTAGTAGTTGGCAATCGTCAGCAGCCGTGCCGTCAGCGGACGGTGCCCGTTGAAACCTTCGAACAACATTTGCCAGTTAAACGTGCCATCTGCAATGGCGATGATAATCTTACCGTTCAGGTCTGCTGTGTCTGGGATGGGGGTGGCTGGCGCGTAGGCAGCAATATATGCGATAAGCAAAGCGACCGGGAGCAGGGCAGTTGCCGCCAGCGTGAAAGTTGTGGGACATACGATAATGTTGCGCACATGCTGTAAAAACGCTTTGCTGGTCTTCATAAAGGGTTAAGCCTATGTTACGGGTGGGATCAGTAAGCCATAGTACATGGACAGCACGACATCGTGCAGCAAATCAGTGTTAAGGTTTTCTATCGAATCATTGAGCGATAAACACTGTTGTCAGGTAGAGGAAGTCGCCCAGTGGGGTGCCGTCCTCCGCCGTGACGGGCAGGTTCGCGCCCGGTTCGTCCAGCGGATACGCGCTCAGCAGCAGCGGGTACTCGCCCGTAGGCGCGTCACACGGGATCTCGACCGTGCGGGCGTCTGCGTAGTAGTGCTCGGCACGCCAGTCTGTGGTGTCCAAGCTGGTGGCACCGTTCGCCGCACTCACGCCCACACCATCCGCGCCCGCCAGCACCAGGGATAGCCCGTAGCTGTTCGCCCGTTCGCCTTCGTCCACCGCCGCCTGCCAGAACGTGTGCAGCGGCAGTGTGCTGCACGGCGTTACCTCCAGCGCCGCCGGGATTTGCCAGCCGACCAGGGTCATTTCGTCGCCAAACCGCACCTGCTGTTCACCTGTGTGCAGCGGCAGGTAATGCTGCACCGCGATGTCGTAACGTTGACGCCAGCGCCGCAGCAGCGCGTAGTCGGCGTCGTTGAGCGTGAGCACGGGTTCGGTGTCCAGCGATTCGTCGTGTACGAGCCAAACGCCGGGGGCACCTGCTAGCTGGGTGCGCAGCGCGTCCGCATCGTTGTGGGTATAAGCGGCGGGCACAGGCACATCAGATAGTTCCAGGATGCGATTATAATCGTCTTGCGTGCCGTCTGGCAGCAGCAAGAACGCTCGCTCGTGTGGGGCACCGGGCAGCGTGTGCCGATAGATAAAGTAGCTCGTCCAGGGGTTCTCCGTCATTACAACCACATGCCCATCTCGCAGCGCCGGGTCATCCACAAAGGCAGGTGCGCCAATGTCCTCGTAGGCAGCAACCCCCGCCACGGCAAGCTCCTGCACCAGAAAGTGCGCGTACTCCACGCACGTTGCGACATCGCGCAGCAGCAGGTCACGGGTGCACTGTTCGCGCCCGCGCAGGTTCTCTAGCGGTTGGGCATAACCCGCCGTGTAGAACGTGGGGGTGAGCAGATAGCTGCACACCGCAAAAACCCCGCCGAACACGACCAGCACGGCGATATTGGCACGCATCACAGCAAAGTGCCCGGCACCCAGTGCGCTGCGCAGCGCCATAAGCGTGAGCAGCACGACGACACACCAGAACACCCACGCACTGTGCTGGTAGCGCTCCACCAGCGCGACCTCCACGCCCAAAAAGTCGATACGCCCTAACCCGACTATGCCCGCCGTGCCCAGCACATACCCCGCCAGCAGCAGCAGCAGCCACACCCGGCGCAAGTCGCCGCGCTTTGCCAGGTAGAGCATTTGCGCCGCCAGCAGCCCACAACCCGCTATCCCTGCAACCAGCGCGGGCGTCGGTCGCTCCATGCCGAGCGGTGCGCCCAGGTACACCAGCACAAAGCGCAGCAGCGTCACTGGGCTTTCTAGGCTAACCGTGCGGCGGGTGTCTAGTTCCTGTGCGGGGTCGGCGCTCACAGTGACGAGGGCACCCTGCGCGTACCACAGCACCAACGCAACCCCCACCAGCCCATACAGCACAACAGTCCGCTTGCTGTGCCCGGTCATCCACAGGGCTGCCATACCAATGCCCCACATCAGCACGCCTTGCGTCAGGCTGAGCATGGGCAGCGCGGACGCACCTATTATCAGCGGCAGCGCCCACCAACGCCGGGGCAGCTTCACAATCAGCAGCAGTGCCAGCAGCACAAACAACAGGTTAAAGTGCCAGGTGCTGTACACCCCCGCCAGCCACGTTAACCCCATCGTCGGGGAAAGCCACATGAACAGCACGGGCAGCAGCGCCCACCGCACCAGACCGGGGTCAACGTGTGCGACCAGCACCAGCAGCAAACACACATTCGCCAGCGCCATCACCACGATCACGGCGAGTTCGGCGTACTGGTTCCAGCCTGTGAGGTAGTAGTTGGCGATGGTGAGCAGGTGCGCGAACACCGGGCGGTGCCCGTTAAAGCTCTCGAACACCATCTGCCAGCGAAAACTGCCGTCTGCCAGCGCCAGCACTGTGCCACCGTTGAGTTCCGCCGTGTCTATAATGGGGGTGGCGGGCGCATAGTACACCATAAATACCAGCAAATACCCGATGGGCAGCAGCGCCACCAGCCCAATCGCAAAGTTGATGGGGGACGCGAGCCACCGCCACGCTGCTTGTATGCTGCTCCTCAAAGGCGTACCGTCCTCTGCCAGGCAAAATCGTGCGTGCATTATAGTCGGTGCGCCCCGCACCGCAAGCACGCAAACGCTCACACCACGGCTATTGCAAAGTCGTGGATCGCTTGCTTGGGCGCTGCCCAAACCCGCCGCTTTTTGAAAAAAGCGGACAAAAACTTGCCATTTCGGACGCTGTGCGTCCGAGAAGATGGGTTCAAAGGGTTTTCACCCCTTGCAGGGGTACGGGGACAGAGCCCCCGTTAATTGAAATGCGGACTTCGCAAAAGCCCTGACGCTCACACAATCGGTACTATCCCGCCCTGGCAAAACGCGCTACGCTGAAGCGTGTTAACGGTGCGAACCCATCACAACGAAAGCGACAAGACCATATGGCGGCAAACATCCCGCGCGACCGGGTGTTCTGGGCGGTTGCCCTGGGGCACATGACCAACGACATCTTTATGGCATCTGGACCGCTGCTGCTGACGTTCATCGGCGGGGTGTACTTTGCCATCCCACCCGCGTACATCGGCATTGCCATCAGCGCACGGGAGATGCTGGGGGCGCTGTCGCAGCCGTTGTTCGGCTGGCTAAGCGACAAGGGCAACAGCCGCTTGCTGGGGGCGGGCGGGGTCGCGTTCACCGTGACGATGCTGGCGTTTTCCATGTTTTTGGCGATGGTCGGCAACTTCTGGCTGATGATTTTGCCGTTTGCGCTCTCTGCACTGGGCAGCGGGGCGTTCCACCCGGTGGGCACGGCGTTTGCATCCCACAAGAACAAGGCAGCCGCGTCTACCACAACAGCGTATTTCTTCCTGTTCGGGCAATTGGGGCTGGCGCTGGGTCCGGCGGTCGTGGGCTTCCTGCTGGGGCTTACGCAGACGAACGGGGAGGGCGGCAGTGTGTTCCCGGTGTTTATTCTGGCGCTGGCGTCGCTGCCGTCGGTGCTGTTCATGAGCGTTGCCATCCCCCGGCACGGGGAGGTGATGACGCCGGACAAAGCAGACCCACCCGCAGACGGCAAACCCGCCCCTCGTGCAGTCAAGGTGGTTCCGCTGGCAATCCTGGCGGTGATCGTCGTGCTGCGCGGTATGGCGTCGCCGGGCAGTGTGGCGTTCATCCCGGCACTGTTTGAGCAAAAGGGCTGGTCGCCTGCTGCCTATGGGCAGGCAGCAAGCCTGTACTGGATTGGTTCGGCGATGGCGGGTGTGCTGCTCGGTGCCATGGCAGATCGGTTCGGGCGGCGGCGCCTGGTGATGAGCAGCCTGTTCTTTGCCGCGCCCGTGTTTGTGGTGCTGCCGCTGACGAATGGTGTGCTTGCCTACGTGATGTCCTTACTGGCGGGGGCGATGTCGGGCGGCGCTCATAGTATTCTCGTGGTGCTGGCGCAATCGCTGCTGCCGGGGCGCAAGGGGTTTGCGTCGGGGGTGGCGCTGGGCTTTATCTTCGGGGCGGGGGCGCTGGGCACGCTGGCAATCGGTTACATGGCAGACGGCATCTTCTCGTTTGCAGGTGTGGGGCTGGTGCGTGCCTTCCAGTGGATTGGCGTGTTCACGGCGGCGGCGGGGCTGCTGGCGTATCTGCTGCCTGCGCCGGGGCAAAGTACAACAGAGCCCCCCGTGGCGGATGCGCAGTTGGGCACGGAGGGCGCGGATTAGGGGATGTTTGCAGGGTGTGACCTGTATGTGCGTTTGGCACCCCCCGAACACGGGTTGTACCGCGCCGCTTTAGCTCGGGGGTTTGCGATAGCGCCCCACCAGGTGCACCCGCCCCTGCGGATACACCGCCTCTAGCACGCGCTCCAGCAGAATGGACGCCTGAAACAGCCCTTCGTTGAGCGCCAGGTACGTCGGGTCGCTGATGGTCTCCAGCGCATCCCGCTGCAAACCCGCGCCAACGCAAATTTGCTCGACTGTGGCGGGCGTGTTCATGCGGTAGTATGTGGGGTTGATGAAGTCCTCGTCGCGGTCGTAAATCGCCTTGACCAGCCGCTTGCTCAGCAGGGTAGGCACCAGCCGACGCAGCCCCACGACATAGTTCAGCGCGTTCGGCGTGATGAACAGGAAGCATCCGCCGGGCGCTAGCACCCGCGCTACCTCGTTCATGCTCGCCTGTGGGCGCGGCAGATGCTCCAGCACCCAGCTACACGTCACCACATCGAATGCACCATCCGCGAACGGCAGCGCCACCATGTCGCTTTCCGCGAGGTTACGCACCCCAAACGCGCCGTCAAACTCGGTGAACGCGGTCAGGTGTTGGTCTGCGCCGACGACAAGCGCCGCCTGTTCATCGTACTGTGCCACCAGCCCCGCCGGACCGCAGCCCACGTCCAGCAGGCGTGTTTGCGGGCTGACGGCGGCGTCCAGCCAGTCGCGGTATACATCGAGTCCCATACGATGACCGGGCACAATGTCGGTTTTGTAGCGGTCGCGCAGGCGTTCTTGTTGGTCTAGGTTGAGCATGATGGTTTTGTGTGGGGTTTTCCCTCACCCACAGGGCGAGGGATTTTGCTCACCGTGCACGCGCCCCTTCTCGGAGCGGGTTGGGGGATGAGGGATTGGTGGTTAATTATCCGGCTCGATGGATGTGAAGTAGTCCTGCACCACATCGCGGATGCCCAGCGGGATGTAGTCGCTTTCCAGTGCTTGTTGGGCGTCGTCGCTGTAGTCGCGGAACACTTCGTTATACGGGCGGTCGGTGTTACCCGTCGGGTTCTCGGAGAAGTCGCCCTCGAATAGGGGGGCGTTCTCGTCGCCGGGGTCTTCCAGCGTGAAGCCTGTATCGCCCTCACCGCCGATGCGCTGCGGCGCATAGATGGACTCGAACTCGCGCTCACCTTCGCCATCCGGGTTGTTGTTGGTGTCGATGGGGGAGCCGTCGCCGTCGAAGCCGCCCTCGTTGGCACCGCCCTCGCCATCACCGGCACCACCCGCGTTCTGACCGCTGTTTGCCGGGGCACCCTGCCCCTGTGCCTGTGCGCCCGTCTGGTTGCCGGGCTGCTGACCGCTGCCCTGCTGCTGACCCTGCTGCCCGGACTGCTGCTGACCCTGCCCGGACTGCTCGCCCTGCTGTCTCTGCTCTCCGGGCTGCTGACCCTGCTGACCTTGCTGACC
>CAYVGI010000001.1:113166-122704 GCA_964451095.1 uncultured Anaerolineaceae bacterium | reverse complement strand
CCACCCACTTTCAGTGGGTGGTGCGTTCAATTCATTTTTGGAGCGATTGCCCTGGATTCCGTCATCAAAATCACGGGCTAGTCCACAACCGGGAAAAGATAGGAGCATGTTGCTTCCCCACAGGACACGAGTGACAGGCGACGCGGCACAACCCCGACCAATTGTGTGATGAGTCGCATGTCCATCTCGCACAGTGTATCGTCTGCCTGCGCGATGTCATGATAGGGGCAGTTTGTGGTGTGCAGTACATACCCATCGTCAGTTTTCTCCCAGTTTGCCTCATAGCCGTGCTCATTGAGGTATTCTACGACTAGCTCTATGCGATCTGGCAGGGGGGCATCGGGGATATGTGCTTCTGCCGCCATATCGTCGGCAATCCCCTCGAAAATCACGTTAACCTGAGAGGGCGCCAGGTTGCTCTTGAGTTGGTGAATCAATCCCGTCGTTAGCCGTTGGTAATTCGATGGGAAATATTCGTGGGCACGCGGTGTAAGCGTGTAAACGTGCTCAGGACGACCGGGCTTATTTCGATGGCGCATTGCCGGCGTCGTAACCAGATTTTGTTTTTGCAACAGGTTCAGGTGATGCCGAACCGTCACGGCTGTGATCTGCGTGTTGTGCTTGCTATGCAGTTCCGTGACGATTTCTTGGACAGTTGCTTGCCCGATCTGATTCAAGACTTCAAGGATTTGTTGTCGGGTTTTTTGCATAACATTAAGGCTGGTTTTTGCTTGTGCAGGTCATCAAAATATTATCATCGTGAACCTCGACTTGTCAAACGCAGTTGATTATTGACATTTTTGCAAGAGAAGACACAATCCCATAAATGTGTTTTGTGCCACCCAATGGTAAGGTCGTTACTTGTGAAAAACGCTGTCGCATTCCAGGGCATCCCCGGAGCGTACTCAGAGCAGGCTGTTCGCCAACACTTCGGAGACTCCGTCAATGTACACCCCTGCCGGAGTTTCTCGGAGGTGTTCAGCGCTATCCAGTCTAAGGAAGTAACTTACGGTATGTTGCCTGTGGAGAACGCGCTGGCAGGTGCGGTTAATCAGGCGTATGAACTCCTGATGGACTACGATTTGCGCATCCAGGCGGAGGTGATATTGCATGTCCACCATGCGCTGTTAGCGCCGCCTGGCGTCACAAAGGAGCAGCTAAAGTGTGTGCGCTCTCATCCGCAGGCGCTAGCACAATGCGAGCAATACCTGCGCCGTCATCGGCTAGAACCCATCCCGGCGTATGACACGGCGGGTTCTGCTAGAGGTGTGGCGGAGGAGCAACCTGAAGCAACTGGGGCAATTGCGAGCGAACTTGCCGCCAAGCTGTACAAGCTAGATGTATTGGCAAATGAAATCGAAGATGTGCCGTTCAACTTTACGCGCTTTTTTGTGCTGGGGCACGATGACCCCCCGCGCAGCACGTACAACAAAACATCTCTAGTGTTCGCAACACGGCACCACCCGGCGGCACTGTACGATTGCCTGGGCGAGTTTGCATCTCGTGGGCTGAACCTCACCAAAATAGAGTCACGTCCCCGGCGCAACCGCCCCTGGGAACCTGTATTTCACCTGGACTTTGAGGGGCACTGGCAGGAGGATACAGTACAGGAGGCGCTGGTACAGTTGCTACAGCGTGCCTCGTTTGTGAAGATGTTAGGCTCTTACCCGGCAGTGAAGACGCGCTCAGTCGGTATCTAGGAAAGGACGTAACGAACATGCAGAAACTCGATGTAGCGGTTTTGGGGGCAACAGGTGCCGTTGGGCAGCGTTTCATCCAACTACTGGCGAACCACCCGTGGTTTCGTGTTGCGGAAGTGATTGGCAGCGAGCGCAGCGCGGGTAAGCGTTACGCCGATGCCGCCAACTGGGTGCTAGACGGGCAACCCGACGAGCGTGTGGGGCAGCTCACCGTCAAGCTGCTGGAAGACGGTCTCACATCACCGCTGGTGTTCTCTGCATTGCCGAAGGAAGCGGCGCGGGAAGTTGAAATGCCGCTGGCAGAGGCAGGTCACATTGTGTGTACGAATGCCTCTGCACACCGTATGGTCGAGGATGTACCGCTGCTGCTACCGGAGGTCAACCACGAGCACCTTGCACTGGTGGATGTGCAGCGAAAAGAGCGTGGCTGGACAACAGGTGCGCTGGTGGCAAACTCCAACTGCACAACCATGCCCGTTGTGATGGCATTGCAACCGCTGCTACCATTTGGCGTGCGCAAGTTCCAGATGGTGAGTATGCAGGCGACAAGCGGGGCGGGTTATCCCGGTGTGGCATCGCTAGATATTCTGGATAATGTTGTGCCCTATGTGAGCGGTGACGAGGGCAAAATGGAGACGGAACCCCTACGAATGCTCGGTGTGCTGGAGGCAGATCGGGTGCAATGGCTGGACGCTAAAACAAGCGCAAGCTGCAACCGTGTGCCTGTGGTAGATGGACACCTGGTGAATATTTCCGTTGAACTAGCAGATGCACCGCACATTGATGATATTATTTCGGCGTGGGATAATGCGCTTGCACCCGATGAGATTCGCAATTTGCCGAGCGCGCCAGAGCGCCCGGTGCAGTACCTGCGACAGATTGACCGTCCGCAAATCCGCCGTGACCGCAACGCGGGGCAGGGCATGGTCACGTCGATTGGGCGGCTGCGGGAAGACGCTCTGCTGGGTTACAAGTTCGCGGCACTTTCGCATAACACGATCCGTGGTGCAGCAGGTTGCAGTATCCTCAACGCAGAACTGATGGCGGTGCGCGGCTACATCAAAGACTTCCACCCAACCGCAACCCCCGCGACAGCGTAACTCATTTGATAATCGAGATTTACTGTAAGTTTGGAGCCTATTGTGATTCAACAGTTTGAACTGGCGAAGCTTTCGCCAGAGGCAAAAGCAAAGATTATGCGTCGGGCAGAGCAGGACATTAGCGACCTTCTGCCGCTGGCGCAGCAGGTGACGCAGCGCGTGTGCAACGAGGGCGATGCCGCCGTCGTAGAGTACACCCGCAAGTTCGACGCGGAGAACTTCTCTGCAGACTTGCTGCGTGCCACCCCGGAGGACTTTGAAGCAGCACGCGCCTCCCTGGAGCCAGATGTAATCGCCGCTATTGAGGCGGCACACGCAAACATCCGAGACTTTCACGAAGAGCAGATGCCGGAGCCAATGTGGTTTAAGGAAGTGCGCCCCGGCATTATGGCAGGGGAGAAGGTATCGCCTATCGCCAGTGTTGGGCTTTATGTTCCGCGTGGTAAGGGGTCTTTTCCGTCCGTGATGCTCATGCTTGCTACACCAGCAGTTGTCGCAGGCGTGCCCCGCGTCATCGTGGTTACGCCTCCAGCACCTAACGGCAAGGCAGACGCCGCCTCGCTTGTTGCAGCGCAGGTTGCCGGGGTAGACGAGGTATACGCTATCGGGGGTATGCAGGCAATCGCAGCGGTTGCCTACGGCACAGAGACAATACCAAAGGTTGACAAGGTGATCGGACCGGGCAGCAGCTATGTTTCCGCAGCAAAGCGCTTGCTCTACGGCACCGTAGACGTCGGACTGCCCGCCGGACCGAGCGAATCGGTTATTCTCACGGATGAGACCGCCGATCCTCGACTCGCAGCGCTCGACCTGCTAGTCGAAGCGGAACACGGACCGGAGTCGGCGGCGTTGCTGGTTACGCACAGTGCGAAAGTCGCTGAAGGTGCGCTGGAAGTCCTCCCAGAATACATTGCCGAACTCCCCCAGTGGCGGCGCGAGTTCGTGGAAAACGTGCTGTCCAACTACGGCGGCGTGGTACTGACGGAGAGTTTGCAAGCGTCAATTGACTTCGTTAACGAGTATGCACCAGAACACCTGGAGATACTGACGGCGGAGCCATTCATCACGCTAAATAAGATCCACAACGCGGGCGAGATCCTGCTGGGCAGCATGACGCCAATCCCAACGGCGAACTACTGCCTGGGGCTGAACGCGATCCTGCCGACGGGTGGTTTTGCTCGCACCTTCTCTTCTGTTGGCGTGCACGACTTCATCAAGCGCTCTGGCGTGGGGTACCTCTCGCGTGAAGGGTATGAGCAGTTACAGGGTGTGACGGCGACCCTGGCAGATTACGAGGGCTTCCCAGCACACGCCATGGCGATCCGCAAGCGCAACCAGATATTGGGGCTATGAGCGAGAACCTGCTGCAACGCATCCAGCAGATGCAATACACCGACCAGGGCGCTGCCGAGGCGCTCCTGGTGGATTTTATCGCAGAAACATTTCCGCTCGATGTGGCGAGTGTACAACTGCGCCCGTCTGCCATCTCACTCAATTCGTTTAACGGCTTCCTCACACAGCATGATGGCAGGCGGCTGTTCTTCAAAACACACACAGAGTCCGACAATGTGATTGGTGAGTACTACCGGGCATCCGTGCTGGCAGAGGCAGGCTATCCGGTCATCCAACCCATCTACAGCTCAACGGAGGCGGGAAAGCACCTCCTCATCTATGAGGTCATTGATGATCCGTCTGTGTTTGATGTCGCCTGGGAGATCGAGACCGGGGACGATACGCTGTTTGCGCAACTGGAAAGTGCTCAGCGAGACGCAGATCGCCACCTGCTCGAACGCTACATGCAAACGTTAGCGCCACAGAAAGCGCAAGATGCCGCCGAGGCACCCATACATCAACTTTTCCATCACAGGCTTGCCCAGGGGCGCTTGGTGCGGTTCTACGGCGCTTTACCCGGCGGGCGAGGTGCGACGGAGAATCAAATCATGCTGCCGGGTGGGGTGGTTCCTATGCAGCAGGTGCTCGGCGTTCACTGGGAGATCAACGGGCAGCGCTACGAGGATACACTGGACGATGTTATCTCCCGTGCCCTGCAAGTTCTGCATCCTGCGCAGGCGGGGATGTCCGTTGTCGGGCATGGGGACGCACATAACGGCAATGTCTTCCTGCGCACATCACATACACCACCCGACCTGCTCTACTTCGATCCCGCATTTGCGGGTGCACATCACCCGCTGCTGGACTTGACAAAACCCTTGTTCCACAATGTGTTCGCTATGTGGATGTACTTCCCGGCGGAGAAGCAGTCACAGACCCACATCCGCCTGGATAAGCGCGGTGCGACCTGGGTTGTTGAGCACGATTATGCATTGCATCCTGTGCGCGATATGTTCCTGAACAGCAAAGTGGAACTCGTACTAAAACCCATCCTGAAGCACCTCAAGGCAACCGGACAGTTACGCGATGACTGGCGCACTTACCTGAAGGCGGCGCTATTCTGCTGCCCGTTCCTGACGATGAACCTTGCCGACGATAAGCGTTTCCCGCCAGAGATTGCGCTGCTGGGGCTGACAATGGCTATAGAAATGGGTGCGGAAAGCATTGGCAAGCGCAGCCGCATTGATGATGTGCTTGACGACGTCGCAGCGTCACTCAGTGGGTAAATCGAGCGTTTGCCGCAACCGTTCAAACGTAGGCGAACAGTCCATAAAGACGAACTTGGTCGGTTGCACGCTCGTCTGCTTGCCGCCAACGCTGCGCAAGTAGTCCACCGCTTCTAGTAGTTGTTTGTCCCGCACAATTACCGTCACCGCGTACCAATCGTCTCCCTGACTGCCATATACCGATGTAACCGTCGGTCCCTGTAATCCGGCGGTCAGGGGGTTGGCGGCAACTCGCTCTGCAATCGCCTGCGGGTCTGTTCCCTGGATGTTTGCAGTCAGCGTGTAGGTGCGCTTGCCCAACAGCGACGCATCCATGTATTCCAGCATGGCGCGTAGGCTTTCCAAAAGTGCCGGGTTTTGTTGCAGCGCCTGCCGATTACCGACCAGACACGCCTGAGAGTCGATAATGACGCCATCTGGTAGCGGTCTCAGGCGGTTCTCGCGCAGGGTTGTCCCTGTCTGGGTGAGATCGACAACAATATCGGCATAACCGAGTGTGGGTGCCGCTTCTATTGCGCCATCTGCCTTGACGAGCGTAAAGTGGTGGATGCCTTGCTCATGCAAGAACTGCCTTGCAGAGCGTGTATAGGTCGTTGCCACACGAAGGTTTCGCCGTTGGGTTTCCCGTATGTCTGTCGCAATCTCCGCAATATCAATCATGCTCTCGACATCCACCCAGGACTCAGGTGCGGCGACAAGCAACTGGCAGTGCCCATAACCCAGCGCATCGTGGATGACCACGAGATTCTCGTCCGAGTGTTCGTACACCACATCTAACCCAGTGATGCCAAGCTGCGCGGTGCCATCCGCAACTTTGTAGACCACGTCTTTCACCCGTTGGAACATCACGTTGACGCCGGGCAGGGCAGGCACGGCACCCGTATATTGGCGGGGATTGGGCTTCCACACCTTAAGTCCGCAGTCTTTCAAAAAAGCAAGTGTAGGTTCTGCCAGTGCACCTTTACTGGGGAGCGCCAGGGTGATCTCAGTCATGATGTTTCCCGAATTGCATTGGTAAGCTGCTGAATTTGCTCTGTCGAATAGGTAATGTCGCGGTATTGCAGTCCGGTAGACGTCAGTTGCGCTGCGTTGGTAGCTTCGCTGTCGGGTTGGTCGAGCACTGCAACGGCAACACCCTGGTCCTGCAACGCATTGACCCAAAACGTGATCTGTCCAATGTTGCTATTGGTGGGGTGCGCCAGGAGCGAAAGCTGACGGGTTGGTTGCGGGGGCGTCTTGCCTGCGCTGTGGGCAATAATCGTATCCATGTCATACGCAAAGCCGACAGCAGGCACATCCGCCGTGCCGCCAATGAGCCGGACAAGCTCATCGTAGCGCCCACCACCGCCATACGTTGTACCATCGCCTGCCATAATGCTGAACGTCATGCCCGTGTAGTAATTCCAATCGCGCACCAGCCCCGGCGATAACACGAACTGGGCGGTATCAACTCCCATTTTGGCTGCAATGTCGAGTGCGTCTCGCCATTCGTCAAAAGTTGCTGTGAGTGCTGTGCCAGCATTGGGGAGCTGTGCTTGCATTTGGGGGAGCATGGTATCTGGCGTGCCCTGTAGCTGCAACCACTCTGCCAAGTGCGCAACTGCATCGCGCACAATGTCACGTTGGGCAGCACGCTCGCGCTTTCTCACCAGGCGGCGGACAATGTCCTCCCTGCTGCGCCCGCCCATCGTGGTGCCGCGTTGGTTCGCATCTAGCAGGGCATCCAGCATTCGCTGTGTGTTTGCGACCACACTGGCGGCGTCTTCGTTGGGTGTCGCTGGGGGCAGCACATCAACACCGGACGAGATGTAGCCGTCAAACTGTGCCATGATCTCGTCCGGTGTAATCTCTTGCCGGGCAAGGGCGTCAATGTAGCCGAACAGGAACTGTTCGGTATGCTTGTCTAGTCCGTAGTGCGCCAAAATCGCACGCAGCAGCCCCACATGCCCGATGTGAACTTGTGCATTCAAACCAGCGTGTTCGATGACGCCGCTAGTCGCCATCGTAATGATTTCTGCATCGGCGTAGGCAGTGCCTTGCATTCCGAATAACTCCGCGCCGACGCTCATGTATTGGTAGCGCCTATCGCGCGGGGAATAGTCATCCAGGAACACTGAACCGTTAAACTGCCAGCGAATCGTGGGGCGGGTGCTGCCATATTGACGCGCATAACGGTGTGCTGCCAGCGCGGTGAACTCCGGGCGCAGGGCAAACTGCTGCCCCAAGCGCTCAAACGTAAGCAGGTTCGCAATGATCGCATCGCCTGCTTTACTCAAGAACAAATTTGCCGATTCAATTGCGGGTAACTGGGTGTGTTGGTAGCCAAAGCGCTGCATGTAGCTGTGCAGTGCTGCAACAAGGTTCGCCAGGGTGGCATCCTCATATATCCCAGCGGTTGTGGTGGTAAATTGCACGTTTGCCCTGTCCATTACCGTGGTACTCATCTCGGCGACACATCATAGGCGGATTCATGCGCCATCGCAACACCAAGCGGGAGCAAATGTCGCCATTTCTCAGCATCTATGCTATTTTTAACATGAATGAATCATGAAAATTCCACGCTGAAGGAGGCGCTTATGAGGCGGATTCTGCTCATCACAACACTATTGGTGCTGCTGGTTCCACTCGCCGGACCCGTGCAGGCAGACGGCGATAATCAGGCAGTATTTGCAAGACCCGTGTTGGTCGTCAACACGGGTTTTCTAAATGTTCGTTCAGGTCCGAGTGCGCAGTTTGCGGCAGTTGCGACCGTGCCCGGTGGCACAGAGCTCGGCGTGCTGGGGACAGTAGGAGATGGTATATGGTACCAGGTCGCGCTGCCTAACGGACAAGCCGGGTGGGTTAACGTGGAATTCACGATACCACGCGGTGACTTTACGAATGTGCCGCTGATTGGGGCTAGCTCTGTGCAGGTTATCCCGAATGTGCCGTCAACTGGGAATGCTGTGCCGGTCGTGCCTCCGAACCTCGCGCGGTCGGTTGTGGTGGTGAACACCAGCGCACTTAATGTGCGGACCGGACCGGGTGCGCGGTTTGCGACCGTTTTCACTGCGGCTGGCGGGACAGAGTTCCCGGTGCTGGGTGTAACGCCCGATCTGCTGTGGTACTTCGTGGAAACACCAGCAGGACCGGGGTGGGTTGCCAGTGAGTTCGTGCTGTTTCGGGGCGACCCAGAAGTGACGCCTATCATCAGCTACGAGAGCATCCCGGAGGGAGAGCTAGCGATACAAACGCCTGTTGTAGTGGTGAACACCAGCTTTTTAAACGTTCGCTCTGGTCCAGGGGCGCAGTTCACGCAGGTCACAACCGTTCGGGGTGGTACAGAGCTACCCGTGCTGGGGCTTGCCTCCGACGGTGTTTGGTTCCTGGTACGCACTCCGGCGGGCGATGGGTGGGTCAACAATGAGTTTGTGCTCTTCCGCGGCACATTCGAAGTGGTGCCCATCATCGAGCTATCTGAGGCAGGGGGTGTGATTCAAACGCCTGTCGCGCTCATCGGTAACTCTGCGCAGTTGTATGCAGCGCCGGGCACAAACTTCGGGCTGCTGGGGTCGGTTGTCGGTCCGGTAGAAGCGCCGATTGTTGCCCGTACCAGCGATTTCGATTGGGTGCAGATCAACACATCGGTTGGCTTTGGGTGGGTGCTTGCCAGTGACGTGCTTATTCGAGGCGATGTGAACCTGATCCCGATTGTAAACGCGAACTAGTTCGCTACAGAAGCGTCGGTAGACGTTACAATCCGGCGCTTCTACTCTGCATTCACATGACATCCAGAGCGAAGGCAAGTTATGCACATCGTTTACATTGAAGACAACCCCGCCAACGTCGCATTGGTGGAGCGAATCTCTAAGATGACTGGGGACACGCTCACAACGTATGTTGACCCGAAAGTCGCGTTGGGCGCCGTATCCGCGTCTAACCCCGATTTGATTTTGATGGACGTAAACCTGGGCGACACCGACATCAACGGGCTTCAACTGACGAAATTGCTGCGCGAAGAAGGGGTTACGGTGCCAATTGTGGTTGTAACTGCTTATGACGCGATGGGATACCCGGACGAGTTCCAAACGGCAGGGTTTAACGAGTACGTGCTCAAGCCTGTGTCCATCAGCAGCATGAT
>CAYVGI010000001.1:0-113066 GCA_964451095.1 uncultured Anaerolineaceae bacterium | reverse complement strand
TCTGGCATTTCCTCCCGAACTGCGTCAATGAGGGCGCGGGCAGCTTCGGGCGTATCGGCATAGCCCGCAGTAGCAACGAAGCGTGACCGCTGAATGACGATTTCGGTTCGCACAGTGGCGGTTGGAATGTGGTAGGACATCGTCAGCAGGTCTACTAACTTGACAAGCAGATGGGATCAAGTTCGAGTAGATCGCCAAATACCCAACCGAGTTCACCTTCGTATTGTGTGCGCCACCAATCGCTATTGTCCTCGTTGCCACGCCCCAAGATGCGCACAAAGCGTCCCTCCGGGATGATGGCCACAATTTCCGATTCTGTTGTCGGCTCGCTGCGCACGTTCAGGTTTACGGTAACGCGTGCATCGCACTCCTCAGCGACGGTCTCTTGCTCCGGTGTGGGGCTAATCGTCGGCGGTTCGTACGCGCGTCGTGTGCGCGTCGGAGATGGGCTTGGCAGTGGGGTGCGTGTGATCGTCGGCGTCAGTGTAAGGCGCGGTGTTGCCGTCACATCATCATTTGCTGCCGTGGGAACAATGTTACTGGCAATGGTGGTCGCGTTTTCCAAGCCAACAGAAATCGGAGTGGAGGTTGGCAGCGGGAAAATCGCCTGCGGGATGATGGGCACGAAGAAAGACATGATCAAGAGGATGATCCCGGTTGCTAAACCCAGGGCACCCCTGGAAAACATCGGTTGGAATTCATCTTTGCGGCGTTCCATGATGTAAACAACAAGGCTGACTACTGCGACCACTGCGCCACTGCCCAGGATAATCGGACGAGTCAGTGGGTTTGGTTCATCGTTGCCCGCGCCTAAAATCAAGCTGCCGAGCATGAGCAGAATACCCACAAACGTCAGAAAGTTACCCAGGCAGCCAACTTTGCCGCCACGGCGAAACGCCTGAATGACGCTGATGAGCAGATACAGCGCCAGTGATACGGCGCCAGCAATTGCGAGATTATGAGACACGGTCTCTTCCCCGAGAGTTGAGTACAGTTTTTGTTTTTACTTTACGCATTGTATCGTGGACGGGTTGCAACGCACATGGTTTCGTTATCTTGATTACCCGCGATAAGATGACTTATCGCCGAGTAATTGATTCAGATGGTCGCCTGCTCCCTCTGTCAATTACTACACGCGCCTCTTGGCTTGTTCGGCAATAACTGGCGTTATCGCGACTCACTGCGCTGCGCGCACCGTCTGTTGCCAAGGATGGCATGACTGTGAGTTTCCCTCGGCGACACACTAGCTATGCTAATCGTTCGCAAATTAGGAAAACAAAAAAGACACCAAGTGGTGTCTTTGAGAGAAGTGCCCCATACGGGACTCGAACCCGTGTTTCGGCCTTGAGAGGGCCGCGTCCTAGGCCACTAGACGAATGGGACAATGTGACATCAAAAATACCATCGAACAACAGGGGGGTCAAGATGTGTTTGCGATGCGCCTCTGTGCAATGGCAAGATTGTGGTGCGTACTAACGAGACCCACCTGATCACCGTTGATTGACTGCTTGCCACGCGACCACTGGAGTATCTCCAGCGCTCGGCTATATTCTTGTCTGTCTAGCAAAAGCGCAGCAAAGTTCGTGGCAACACGAGCCGCCACGTAGGTGTCTTCGCTTGTCTGCAGATCGTTCACAGCCAACTGAAAGCAATCCTCTGCCTCAGCAAATTGCTCGGTCATCACATAAGCACGTGCCAACAGCGCATGGCGGTGCCCACCCAAGCCAAACGTGTCTGCGCCATCTAGATCGTTGAGGATAGCAACTGCCTGGTCTACTTGCTCACGCAGGAGCAACAGTTCGCACTCTAGCAAATCCATCATGATGCTAGACGACGGTGTTGGTGGTTCAAATGCCCGCACAGATTCCCAGGCAAGCATTGCCTCATCTGCTGCACCAGCGCCCAACAGAAGACGCACCCGTTCAAGGTCAACTAGCCCACGCAGTTGCACCGGGAGCGAGCGGTTCATCAGTCGCTCCAGCACGGCACCTGCTGCAGCATACCGTCCTTGTCGGCGCAAGAGAACCGCTTGCTCTAGCATGGCTGCCGCTTGCTCTTGAAAGCGCCCGGCGATGCCACATACGCGGCTAATATCGTGCAGCAACTGATGACTCAAATCCACCAGGCCTGCCCGCGACAGCAGGACAGCATACGCCACCTGAATAGGCGTTGATTGCACCTGCAAATTATTTAGCAGGCTAACCCACTTCGTAACACGCCCGCTGCGTAGAGCAATGCGCCAAAACGCCTCCGCTAGGCGCTCCACCTGCTGCGGCAATAGTACATCGGCAAGCTTATCCAGCAGATTCTCCGCTGCCGCTAGCTGAGACGCGATGCTCCACACGCTCTCCCCTGCCATACCTTCCACAAGGTATTCAGTGATGTGGTGCAAGACGTTTTTGTCTTCCCCACGCTGCCACCGTGACCAGATAAGCTGTTTAACTGCATCGTCCAGGTGTAAACTGTTGCGCTCTGTGTGTAACAGCCCGGTTTTTAGCCAATTATCCAACTGCGCTTTTTGCTGCGGATTGAGCGCGAGATCCGCCTGCACCACGCGCTGATGACTCAGCAGGGCGAACATACCGATGAATGCCTGTGCATCAGGGGTGCGATGATCTGCCCAAGCAAACGGGAACGCGGACTGGCGGGCGTAAGCTCGAATCTCGCGCGGGTTGCCACGGGTTACAACTTCACGCGCCTCATGGGTTGCGGCGTGTGTGTTGCTCTGGTGAGTAACCTGATAGAGCATGTGCGCGTCTTGCACACCAAGCGGTCCTAGATGTATGTGCACGTCTACGCTTGCCAGCACATCCACCTGCGCACAAGTCCGCACCAAGCACAAGACATACACATGTCCCAATTCACGTCGTAGTGCGGCGAAATCCGGTAATAATGCCTCGCCCTCGTCTATCACCAGCACGATTTTGTGTGTGAACGCGTACTCGCGCAGCGTGCTGCTGTGCAAACCGGGTGCCAGAATATTCGACGCCTGCTCAATGACTGCTTGCACGTCGCGCGGTTGATGTAGCCAGATCAGATGGCGAGGAGCGGTACTTGGGTCACGCACAATGCGCTCTAAAAAGTGTGTCGCCAGGTGAGACTTACCCACACCCGCCGCCCCCGTGATCATGAGTGTGCGCTGCCCCTGCCGATAACCGGATAGCAGGTCACCCAGCGCGTCATCACGCCCCAGCAACGTCCGTGCGGCATACGGCAGCCGAGCAACAAGACGCACCTGCTGCAAGTGCGTAATCGCTTCCCACTCCAGGCGCACCAGCGCATCCGTCAACCGTTGGACACCTTGCGCTTGATAACGGCGCAGGTTGCGTGCCGTCATCCCATAGGCGGATGCCAAATCGCTCTTGGGGACGTCTAGTGCGCTGTGGACATGCAGCACATACAAGACAGACCAGCTTAGCAAAGATTCTGCCCGTCCTGACGCATCCGCTTGTGCGAGCGATACAACATCCTGTCGTGTTTGGGGGGACGGTGGTGTGTCATTGTGAATGGCAAAGAACAGTTGCTCGTAGGTATTAGCAATCAGGTCGATGGTTATGGTCATCAGTGCAAAAGCACGCTGATTTTCGCTCGCTGGCAGGTCGTGCTTTAGGATGAACTGGTCAACGATGCCAAGCGATAACATCGCCGGGGCGCATCGGTTTGGTTCTGCATATACAATTGCGTCAAGCACGGAGCGCACGCCGTCGCTGCTAATGTATGGGCGTTCTTGGGCGAAAACATCGTCAGTCAAGGTTTAGGGAGCGCCATCAAGCTACCACACAGCATTGGGGAACGTTTCGATGCCAGCGTGCCGACCTACTCGCTTATACATCTGGAAACCGGCGAACGGATAGCCCAGGATGCCGTCGTGGATAGCCCAGGAGCGCCCCCGTACGGTGCAACACGCGCCATGGCTGCGGAAGGGGTTGTCATCGGTTAGCTTTTGGTGCACTTCACCGCCAGGTTGAAAGCTCTCGTGGATTTCTTGCATTGCCTTTAACCCACGCAGATAGTTAAACCCGTAACGCTCGAAGATGATGGCGTTGTGGTACGCCAGCGGCTCTATGAAAAATATGTTGTGCCCCATTTTCTGGATAAACTGCTCGAAGATGGGTACCAGCGTGCGAAAAGACCGTAGCCCTTGCCGCACCTGCCCCGGCGCTAGCCCACCCTCCATTGCTGCAAGCTCTGCTGGCATGTTCCTGCCAACGGTGCCGAATTGGGTGGGGTTGCCATTCTCATCGACATCCGTATTAAAGCGGGGAGCGTCCATATCATTGACGACAAGCATCAGCACCATAATCTGGTTGTTAAACGCATCAGCCACATGCACGTACAGCATCGGATCCTGGTCGGCGGGGTCACGATAAATCGCCACTTCAAGCGAGCGGCTGTTTGGCGGGCTTAGCAGCCGAAAAGCAGGGTGCCCGCTGGCATGGAAATCCGATTTAGTCAGTTGATGCTCCGCAAATATCCAATCCGGGACAAGCGCCCCATAGATCAGGCGCTTTTGCTCATTTGGCAACTGATTAATCTCGCGGATAGACGATGGATACTCGGTCTTCATTGCACACAAATGGGGCTAATTGTAACGTTCCTTCAACGCACGCTGAATCTGGCGCTCTGCGTCGCGCTTTGCCTTGGTTTCTCGCTTATCATACAGCTTCTTACCCTTCGCCAGCCCGACTTCAACCTTGGCAAGCCCACGCTTGAGGTAGAGCTTGGTTGGCACAGCGGTGTAGGTGTTCTCACGGATCCACACCATAATTTTCGAGATCTCTCGCTTGTGTAGCAGCAGCTTGCGTGGGCGCACCGGGTCGCCGTGCCCAAACGTCCGCGCCTGGTCATACAAAGACACATGCATCCCGAGCAGCCACAACTCGCCGCGCTGCTCCTGTACGAACGCATCCCGAAGGTTCACGCGCCCGGCGCGAATGGACTTGATTTCTGAACCCATCAGCACAAGCCCCGCCTCGAACGTTTCGGTGATCTCGTAATCGTGGAATGCTTTACGGTTTTTGCTGACAATTTTGATTCCGTCGCTCACAGTGCTTCTCTTTCCGTCAATCCTTCACTCAAATAGCGAATCGCCTCGCCCAGTTCGACATCGCGCCCGTTCTCGTCAGGGATCATCACAATGTCCGGCTCCAGTCCTACCCCACTAATCTCGTTGCGTGCGGGTGTGAACCACTCCGCCGATGTGATGTGCACAGATGACTCGTCAGATAGGCGGAAAATCTGCTGAACGGTACCCTTACCAAATGTGCGCTGCCCGACCAAGATACCTCGGTCACGATCTCGAATCGCCCCGGCAACCAGTTCCGCTGCGCTGGCGGTGCCCCCGTTCACCAGTACGACCATGGGTAAATCCTCGGCAATTGCACCATCGCTTGCCGTGAATTCGCGCCCACCGTCGAGATTCTCCTCGTACACAATGATACCACCATCCAAAAAATGTCCGGCAACATCAACAGATTCTTGCAGTAAACCACCACTATTGTTGCGTAAATCTAACACAAGCGCCTCGGCATCCATGTCCAGCAACTCGTCCAATGCTTCTTCCACCTCACCCGGCGTGCGGTTGGTAAATCGCAAGACCTGCACATATCCAATTCGCTCGTCTTCTGGTAGCAAGCGCCACACAACGGACGGCACGTTGATGACCCCAAATGGCACGAAAGTGGTATTTACCTCCTCACCACGGGCATACGTGATGTCCACGCCGCTATTACGCTTGACCTCGCCGCGCAACATCTGATCAAGCACATCCTGGCGCATTTGGAAGTCAACGGATTCATCGTCAATTGCCAACAGAATATCGCCCTGGACAATGCCCGCCTCCTCTGCGGGGCTGTCCGCAAAGGGATACATCACCAACTCACCCGCCTCAGAACGTTGGATTTGCACGCCCACACCGCCATAGGTGCCCGCCAATACGTCAGACTCGCTCTGTGCGACAGGCGGGTCTACGAAGAAGGTGTAACGATCGTCGAGTGTATTTAACATGCCGCGCACTGCACCGTACTGCCGCTCTGCGTAGGTGGGCTGTTCGCGCAGGTAGTTTGTGTCTAGCAGCGCCTGCACCTCATCTACCAAGGCATAGTCACTGCTGCTTTCCCCGGGGGATGCCGCAGCAAAGACCGAGATACCGACCCAATCCCTCACAATGAACCCGGCAGAAAACGCCAGTGCGATTGATACGCCAAACGCAACCCCCCAACCGATCGAACGCGCAAGTTCCGCCTGTGGACGTGTTTGATGTTCCTGTGCCATCTGCCCTCGCTTTCCATCACGTCATGCTAAAATTGTATGATAACGTGTTACAATCCCAGGCGATAGTGACTCCCACGGAGATGTGCCACCTATGCCCAGCAAACACACCCCACCGACAGTTCTGGTTGCAGACGATGAGACTTCCGCTGCAACGATGCTCAGGCACATTTTTGAGCATGAGGGATACCATGTCGAAATTGCCCACGACGGCGTAACCGCTTTTGAAAAAGCACGGTCGCTCTATCCAGACCTCATCATCTTGGACGTTATGATGCCTAAGATGGACGGCTTTGAGGTGCTTAAGCGTCTGCGTGACCGCCCAGATACATCCGGTATCCCGACCATTGTTGTCTCTGCACGGGCAAAAGAACCGTCCGATGTGGCAAAGGGCATCAACATCGGCGCGGACGATTACATGGTCAAGCCATTTGCGCCGCAGGAACTGCTGGCACGCGCTCGGAGCAAAATGCGTGCTAAACAGCTCGAAGAAACCCTCCAGCAGCGCACCAACGAGTTGGAATCACTACTCCAGGTGAGCGAGGAACTGAACCGTCATCTCGAAATAGAAGAGTTGCTGTCACTTATTTTGCAGCTATCGCTTGACTTGTTGCCCGGTGAATTCGCACTCATCTGCCGTTTGGACAGCACGGGTGACTTATCGATGTATAACCACCGGACTGATGGCATTACCGTCGATGACGCTTTCATTGACCGCATCCTGAACAACATCCAGGGTGTTGCTGATCATGAATTTGATGAAATCGCTGCCTTGTCCTGGCTAGAGTTCCCCAATGCGATGGTGCTGCCACTTGACCATGGCGAACAGCGCTTAGGTTTCCTGCTGTTAGCATCCCATGTCGTGTCTTACGATGCCAATCATCAAATGCTGTTTAGGGGCGTGACCCGGCAAGCAGCGCTCGCCTTGCACAACGCTGAATTGTACGAGGTGCAGGCAAACTACGCCCTTCACCTGGAAGACATGGTTGCACAACGTACGGAAGAGCTTAAGGCGACACAACAAATGCTGCTCCGCTCGGAGAAGCTCGCTTCGATTGGGCACTTGGCGTCAAGCATCGCCCACGAGATTAACAACCCACTGCAACCTATACGCCTGAACCTGGAGTTTTTGCTGGAGGATGCACAGTCTGGCAACCCGGCTGATGGCGAGTTAATCGGCATGACGCAAAGCAGTGTTGAGCGCATCAGCCGGATTGTGCGACAACTGCTAGAGTTTGCGAAACCGGGCAGCGATAGCTCCATGGCACCCGTGGATGTGAATCAGATCATTGAGAGCGTTGTGAAGCTCAATGCGCGTGCTTTTGAGCGCGACAAGATAAAGATACTCGTAGATGCAGAGCCGCTGCCCACGATTGCCGCCAACAAAGACCAGCTAGAGCAGGTCTTCATGAACCTGATGATCAACGCGAAGGCAGCAATGGAACCCGGCGGTAAAATGCATATCCGCTCCTGGCACGAGGTAGGCAAAATCCGCATCCAGTTCGAAGACACGGGCACAGGCATTCCGGAGGGAATGATTGACAAGATATTTGACCCGTTCGTTTCCACCAAGAAAGATGGCACAGGTCTGGGGTTGTTCGTGACCTACGGCATTATCGAGAACCATCAGGGCGAAATTGACGTACGCAGTCGGCAGGGTGTGGGGACAACCTTCACCATCACCCTGCCCGATGGCACCTAAGCCTACTCCACGGGTCGCCAGGTAAGCTGGAACTCACGGCGGTCGACATCACCTGCTGCATAGTCAGCAAGTACATCCACGGGGGCGGCGACGGAACGCACTACGGTTTCGCGCTCGCAGTCGAATAGAGATACGCCTACAAATGCCGCATCCTCGGTGAATTCCGTGGGGACGTCCACAAGCGCGTCCATGCCATCTGCCAGGAACACATTACGGTTGTCTTGCGGCATCAGGCAAATCGTAGCGAGGATTGCATCGCCGTCGGGGGTCTGGACTGTCCGAAATGGCGACTCTGGGTAGAGGGTGAACGCATCAAATGCCTCCTGTGCGGCTGCTTCAGGGTCTGGCTCTGCCGTTGGGGATGAAGTGGGCGTCTCTGTTGGAGGCAATTCAGTTTCGGTCGGTGTCTCTGTTGGTGTTTCCCCTGTGGCTTCCATTTCCTCGGTTGCTGCCGATGCTTCCTCTGTCATTACATCAACGACGCCGGGCTCGTCTGTCGTCATCGTCATAGCTGACGGTTCCTCGGTCACGTCCTCGGTCGCATCAGCATCCGTTACGTCCGTGCCCTGTGCTGCTGTAACGGGTTCCGTGCTTTCCGCAGTTGATACCTCTTCCGTGGCGAATGTAGACAGCCCTTGTGCGTTGAAATCTGTTGCCTCTACTGTCTCGTTACCGAGCGCACCCCCCGGTGTTTCTTCTGTCGTGGCGGTGCTTGCGAATGCAACCGTGGTCGGCTCGGTAGCCGTGGTTGCTTCATCTTCTGCTGTCACTGCGGTGGTCGGCGCCTGCGTTACCGAGATTTCCGTTGCGGGCTGTAGAACGTCTTCCGTTGCGACAATCGAGGTGCCGTCGGGGACCCCCAGGGAGCCAGCGGGGTCAGTCGTTGCCAGGACGACGGTCGCTCCGGCGACTGCCGTGGGGTCTGGCTGCGGATCCGGGCGGAACAGCGCAAAGAACAACACAACGCCGATGATTAGTGCACCAAATATCAGCGCACCGATGATTGCCAGTAGTCCACCACCCCGCCCTGAACTTGACGCGGACGCGGCATCAACCTCACCCGCTTCCATTTCCATTTCCATGTCGAAGTCGTCGTCAAAGTCGTCAAAGCTGTTCGTATCGGTAGCGGCGGGCGGTAACATATCGGGGGGTGCGGGCGGTGCCGGGCGTGACAAGCGTCGTATACCGCCTGACGGCGCGGGTTCGCCGCCCAACTGCTGGAGCAATTCATCTGCTTCCGGGTAGGTTTCGCTGTTCAGTCGCTTCACATTTTCGAGGGCGCGGCGTGCTTCGGCGGGATCATCAACGGCATGGGCGTACACCCACCACAGGTCGGGGTCATCGGGATAATCTGACAAAAGGGGGCGCAGCATTGCTTGTGCTTCGTCAATGCGGTTTGCCTCGATCAGCTCGTAAGCTTCCGTTAACGTGGTGTCTAGCGATTGCGTCATGTATGCTGGCTCCTGGGTATGTGCCGATGACCATATCTTAATGGTAGCAGTTTACATCGTTGACGTTGGCGCCGCAACAGAAGCAAAAAGACCCACACATATTGTGTGGATCTTAGTTGCCCTGGAAAGGACTCGAACCTTCACCCCGTTTAAGGACACGGCCCTCAACCGTGCGCGTCTGCCAATTCCGCCACCAGGGCATTACAATCATGGAGAATTATAGGCTCGTTCGGGTTCCTGTCAAGGGAAACGGATGGCTATGGAGCCCTTATGCAGAGAGGAGCACATTTTGAAAATCGTTGTAGACGCAATGGGAACGGACAACGCTCCAGTGTCAGATGTTGCTGGCGCGGTGCTGGCGGCACGCGACTTCGACCTGGACATCATCTTGGTGGGCGACCGCCACAGAATTGAGGCGGAGCTTGACAAACATGATGCGAATAACCTGCCCATCACCGTTCTTCATGCAGATGACCGGATTACCATGGATGACAAACCCAACGAGATCTTGCGTGGCAAACCCAATTCATCTATGCATGTGGGCATGGGCATGGTGAAAGAACATGAGGCAGACGCATTCGTCACCGCAGGGAACACGGGCGCGGCGCTGGCGGTCGCAATGTTTCACCTACGGCGCATACCCGGGGTGCGTCGCCCGGCGATTACCGCTGTAGGTGAAGTTGCTGGGCATCTGGTCACGATTGCGGACGTCGGCGCAAACACGGACACCAAACTGGACTGGCTGCAGCAGTTTGGGCTGATGGGATCGCTTTATGCGGAGCGTGTGCTGAGGGTTGAGGCACCTAGAGTGGGCTTGCTGGCAAACGGAACCGAGGCAACCAAGGGGGATGCGCTGGTGCGGGAGGCGTACCCTGTGTTTGAGGACATGCCGCTCAACTTCATTGGCAATGTAGAGCCAGAAGACCTGTTTCGTGGTCGGGTCGATGTAATCGTAACCGACGGGTACGTGGGCAACATTCTGCTGAAAACTTACGAGACCACCATGAGAGAGATTGCCCATGGACTGCGCGGCGAACTCACGCGAGACTGGCGGGCACGCCTGGGCGCACTGCTGCTACGCCCATACCTCCGGCGCACGTTTGAGCAGTTGGATCCATCCCGTTATGGCGGTGCACCGCTGCTAGGCGTCAATGGTATTGTCATCATCGGGCACGGTGGCTCTGATGAGTAGGGCATTCGCAACGCCATCCAACAGGCGCAGCGTGCTGTGCAGTCGAACGTGATTGAGACGATCCGCACGGGTTTAGCTGATGTTCGTGAACGTGAAGAGGAAGAGGTTTAAAGAATTGGAGTTTGAGCGTAATGGCAAGCGGCGCACCGTCATAACCGGGGTGGGCGCGGTAACGCCCTACGGCGACGCGCACGCGATGTGGCAGGCGCTCGCCAGCGGGCAGTCTTGCATCTCCCGGATTGATGAGGCGTGGTCTGCGCATGTGCCTGTCGGCATTGCCGGGCAGGTAAAACACTTTGATGCGTCGGTGTACATCAGCAAAAAAGAGCAGCGCCGAATATCACGTCCCGCGCAGTTCGCTATTGCCGCCGCGCAGATGGCACAGGATGATGCTGGACTGGGTCAGGAGCATGTGGATGGTGAGCGCGTGGGTGTCGTTTTGGGCACGACGATGGGACCACACCTCCTGGCGGAGAACATGACTACCAAGTACCGCCACAACGGGCACCGCCGCCCGAACCCTGTGCACTTTGCAAACTGCCTGCCCAACATGCCCGCGCACTTCGTCAGTGAGCGGGTGGGAGCGCTAGGACCGCTGGCGACCCCGGTTGCTGCATGTGCTACCGGCACACAGGCAATTGGCGACGCAGTGGAACTTATCCGCGCTGGGCGTGCGGATGTCGTGTTCGCCGGAGGGGTGGAAACAATCGTGCAGGATTACATCATCGCAGGGTTTGCGTCAATGTCTGCGCTGGCAGCGGGGTACGAAGACAGCCCTACGGAGGCAAGCCGCCCCTTCGAGGCAAACCGCAGCGGCTTTGTGCTCACGGAAGGGTGCGGGATACTTGTGATCGAGAGCATGGAACACGCGCAAAAACGTCGTGCGCGGGTGTATGCGGAAGTGCTGGGTCACGCTTCGTGTGCAGATGCATACCACATCGCTGCAATCGAGCCGGAAGCACGGGGGATGCAGCGGGCGCTGCGCTGGGCGCTGGACGACGCGGGCGTAAACCCAACACAGATCGACTACATCAACGCGCATGGCACAGGCACCCCACCCAACGACGCGCTGGAAACCAAGGCAATCAAGCAGGTGTTCGGCGAACAAGCTTACACAACACCGATAAGCTCCAACAAGAGTATGATGGGGCACGCGATGGCAGCAGCGGGTGCCCTGGAGACAATCGCAACCGTGTTTTCGATGCAATACCAGGTCATCCCACCGACCATCAACTACCAAACGCTCGACCCGGAGTGCGATCTGGATTACGTGCCCAACGAGGCACGCACACACAACATGCGCGTTGCCATGTCCAATAATTTCGGGCTTGGTGGGCAAAACGCATCCGTGGTGTTTGGCAAACTCTAGGGTGTGCGGCAGACATTGCGATCATTACAATATTCATGAGCAGAATGGCATGTTAGGCAAAGCGACAACTCTATGGCAGATGACAACGTAATTGTAATTGGTGGTGGGCTTGCTGGCTCCGAGGCGGCATGGCAGCTTGCAGAGCGTGGTTTCGATGTGAAGTTGTATGAGATGCGCCCCAAACGCACCACGGGTGCCCATGTAACCAACAACCTGGGCGAACTGGTGTGCAGCAACTCGCTCGGCTCCAAAATGCCAGATCGCGCATCGGGTGTGCTTCAGAGCGAAGTGCGGGCGCTGAAATCCATGCTGATGGATGCTGCGGAACAGTCAGCGGTACCCGCAGGCGGCGCGCTGGCGGTTGACCGTGAGTTGTTCGCGCAAATCGTAACCGACAAGCTGGAAGCACACCCCAACATTACGATCATCCGTGAGGAAGTGACCCGTATCCCGAACGAACCCACGATTATCGCCACCGGTCCGCTCACGTCTGACGCACTAGCCGCGGAAATCGCTGCGTTGAATGGGCAAGAGTACCTGTATTTCTACGATGCAATTTCACCCATTGTCACGTTTGAAAGCATCAACATGGATGTTGCGTTCTTTGCCAACCGTTACGGTCATGGTGATGCGGAGGGCGAAGAGGGTGATTACATCAACTGCCCGATGAGCAAAGACGAGTACGAACGCTTTGTGAACGCGCTTCTCGCTGCGGAAACGATTCAGTTGCGCGAATTTGAGGAAGAAGACCCTGTGTTCTTTGAGCGTTGTATGCCCATTGAGCACATCGCTGCGCGGGGCTTCGACTCACTGGCGTTCGGTCCCATGCGCCCCGTAGGACTAAAAGATCCGCGCACAGGCAAGCGTCCGCACGCGGTCGTACAGCTACGCCGAGATAATATCGCGGGCAGCCTGTACAACATCGTAGGCTTCCAAACCAACATCCGCTACGGCAAGCAAAAGGACGTGCTCACGCTGATACCCGGTCTGGATAACGCCGACTTTATCCGCTTCGGGCAGATGCACCGCAACACATTTATCAACTCGCCGACATTGCTGCACCCGACAATGCAGTACCGTGGGCGAGACACACTCTACTTCGCCGGGCAGATTACCGGTGTGGAAGGGTATGTTGGCAACGTGGCAACGGGGCTGCTGGCGGCACTCAACCTGGCAAACCACCTGCGCGGCAAACCACCGCTGTCGCTCCCACAGACGACCATGCTAGGTGCGCTGTGCCATTACGTTACCCATGCGGAGCCAAAGCACTTCCAACCGATGAAGGCGAACTTTGGCATCTTCCCGGAGCTACCTACCCGCATTCGCAACAAGCGCGAACGTTATGCAGCCTATGCGGAGCGTGCTCGCACCGACATGCAAGCTGCACTTGAGGCGCTAGGGGATGAGCACATCTTAGCCGAGCGACCAAAACAGGTGTAAAATAGCGGCATTGTCACCTGTGGCGCCATCCTGTCGTTAGTTGAATTTAAGAATAAGAGTGCTATTTTGCCTAGATATGCAACCCGTTTAGATCGTCTGCCCCCCTATGTCTTTGTCACTATCTCGGAAAATGTACAAAAGCTCACCGCCGCCGGGCACAACGTACTGCGCCTGGACATCGGCAGCCCTGATATGCCGCCGCCACCGCACGTCGTCGAGGCGCTGGCAAAAGCTGCCGCAGATCCCACCCGCCACGGTTATTCCGGCTACAGGGGGGTACCCGCGTTTCGGCAGGCGGTTGCCGCATATTATCAGCGCCGCTTTGGTATCACGCTCGACCCTGAACACGAGGTGTTGCCGCTGCTGGGCAGCAAAGAGGGCATCGTCAACTTGATACTCGCGCATGCAGACCACAACATGGGCGTCATGGTGCCGGAGATCAACTACCCTGCCTATGGTATGGGTACGCTGCTGTCGGGTGGTGAGGTCATCGAAGTGCCTATGCCCGTCGAAAGTAACTACCTGATCGACTTTGAAAACATCGCGCAGGAAGACGCTGCCCGCTCAAGTGTGCTGTGGATTAACTACCCAAATAACCCCACTGGCGCAGTTGCAAGCACACAGTTCTACCAGCAGGCAGTGGACTTTTGCACTGCGTACGACCTGCTTCTCGCATCGGATAACCCGTATGTGGAAGTTGCCTATGATGGGTATGTTGCAGGGAGTGTGCTGCAAGCAGAGGACGCGAAAAACTGCGCGGTAGAGTTCATATCGTTTTCAAAGTCGTACAACATGGCTGGCTGGCGACTCGGTGCCGCGGTCGGCAATCGAGAGGCGCTAGCACGGCTGCTCAACATCAAAAGCAACATGGACAGCGGTCACTTTAAGGCAATCTACGACGCGGGCATTGCCGCGCTGGAAGACACCCCGCAAAGCTGGATCGACGAGCGCAACGCGATCTACCAACAGCGGCGCGATAAGCTGCTGGCAGCATTGCCAGATGTGGGTTTGCAGGCGCAATCGCCAAAAGGGGCAATGTACATCTGGGCAAAGGTGACCGAGCGTGACCCGCAACAGTATGTCGAAGACGCCTTGCAACAAGCGCATGTGTCTATCGCGCCGGGCGCGGCATATGGTAGCGCCGGCGCAGGTTACGTGCGCCTGAGCGTGGGTGTGGCAGATGAGCGGCTTGATGAAGCGATTGATCGGCTAAAACGTTGGTACGCGAGAGGATAAGCGATAATGGCGGAATATTTTGAAACAGCGCTGCAACCGGAACGCGCCTTTTTAGTTGGCGCAGAAGTCCGTGGCTCACATCCACTCCTGCCACTGGAAGACTCCGTGGAAGAGTTGGCATTACTGGCAGACACGGCAGGGCTTGAAGTTGTGGGCGATGCTATGCAGCGCATCCACCAGATTGACCCATCCACGTTTATCGGGTCGGGCAAGGTCAACGAGGTACGCGAGGCGGTGACGGCGCTCGACGCCGAAGTTGTTATCTTTGACGATGAACTATCGCCACGCCACCAGCGCGAACTTGAAAAGCGCTTTGGCGAGAGTGTGCGGGTGCTGGATCGCTCTGCACTGATCTTAGACATCTTTGCCCAGCACGCCCGCACCCACGAAGGTGCCCTACAAGTGGAACTTGCGCAGTATGAGTACCGCCTGCCACGCCTAACACGCCAGTGGACGCACCTTGCCCGCCAGTCTGGCGGGGGTAGCGCCCGTGGGGGCAGTGGTGGTGTGGGGCTGCGCGGACCGGGCGAAACGCAGCTTGAGGTTGACCGCCGTGAAATCAGCGCCAAGATCACCAAGCTCAAGACGGAGCTGGAGAGTGTGCGCGTCCACCGAGAGACACATCGCCGCAAGCGCCGCAAATCTGGCATTCCGGTTGTTGCACTGGTTGGGTACACCAATGCAGGCAAATCGACGCTGTTGCAGGCGCTCACGGGTAGCAAAACCTACGTCGCAGACCAGCTTTTCGCCACCCTAGACCCGCTCACACGCAAGACCGATCTGCCATCGGGGCGCAAGGTGCTCTTGTCAGACACAGTGGGTTTCATCCAGAAGCTGCCGACGACGCTCATCGCTGCCTTTCGTGCAACGCTAGAGGAAGTGGTCGAGGCAAATATCCTGCTGCATGTTGTCGATGTCTCCCACCCAAATGTGCTTGAGCACATCGACACCGTGGAAGACACCCTCGCCGCGATTGACATGCCCAACGTCAAGCGCATTCTGGTTTGGAACAAAGCGGACTTATGGGACAAATCTTATCCACCGGCACTCCAGCCGGAAGTTGCACAGCACTACGATGGCTCGGCATTAGTTTCCGCCCGTAAGGAGACTGGTATGGACGACCTGCTGGAGACGATTGAGCAGGTGCTTGCTGCGTCTATGTACCGCGTGCGCTTGCTGGTTCCCTACTCAGCGGGGGATGTGGTATCCATGCTGTACGATCTAACCACCGTTGAGTCGCAGGATCATACGCCGGATGGCGTATGCATGACTGTGCAAGTACCCGTTGCCCTGTACGAGCGTGTCGCAGAATATCAGATACTGGAGTAGCCCTATGCGCCAAAGGTTAGACCGCTCGCCCGCCGTGGCGAGTCTCATCAAAACACTGTCCAACAAGCTGGCACAGCAGCGCGGGCTGATTCCCGTTGTCGGCATTGGGCTGGCGCTGCTTGGCTACGTCTGCCTGACGGTGAATGTATTTGTCAATCAGCAATTACTAGAGCTAGCCGGGCTGCTGCTGCAAGGCATCGGCATTTTGGCGGCACTAATTGGTTTGCTACTGGCGGAGCCGCTTGGTCCGGGCGTGAGGGACAAACGCAATGATTCGCTACCGTGAGGCAACCACACCTGCGGATATGGAGCGTGTCATTGACGTGGAGATTGCAACGTGGGGTGTGACCGACCGCGATGTTTTTCCGCCACATTTGCTGCTCATTGCGCAGGCGCAGGGCGGTGTGGTCTTCATCGCTGAGGAAGATGACCAAGTGCTTGGCTTCTGCTTTGCGCTGCCCGCACGCCGTGGGGATGCGTTCGTGCTGTGGTCTTACATTGCCGGGGTGCACCCTGGTGTACAGGGGCGCGGCATTGGTTTTGAGCTAAAGCGCATCCAGCGTGAGTGGGCAGAGGCACAGGGCTATCATGCTATCCACTGGACGTTCGACCCGCTGCAAACACGCAACGCAAACTTCAACCTGAATCGGTTGGGCGTTACTGCGGTTGCCTACCACCAGAACTTCTACGGCGAGATGACCGATGCCATCAACCACCTGCCACTGCCCACAGACCGCCTGGAAGTGGTGTGGCGGCTGGACAGCAGCAACGACAGCTATCAAATGGCGCAGCCACGTTCTCGCCAACAGCAGTTTTTGGTCACAAGCAGCAATGGGCATCCCGTCATTGCAGATTTGACAGACCCCGATCCGCAGACCGAACTGGCAATTGTCGCCCCGCAACAGCCTACGGAGAACACTGCGGAATGGCAGGAAGCGATAAGGCGTGCCTTTCAGCACGCCTTCTCACATGGCTATGAGGCATATCGCTTTGTTAAGGCGGCAGATGCTCGTTACTATCTGCTGCGCCCTAGCGGCTAACTGTCGCCCGGTTGCGCGGGTTCAGGTCAACGTAGTACAAGTCTGGGCTGAAGATGGTGTGTGTGTACAGTTTCAAGTCCGGTGATACGGAAAGCCCTGCCAGGGGTGCCGCCAGGTCGGTGTAAAGCACAATTTCGACCTCGTCGTTGGTGCAGCCACCATTCTCCCGGCACATGACCGGATCGACTCGCCCGACGACACCACGGGTCCCCAGTGAGTACGCGAAATACAACATGCCGTCCGGACCCATTGTTAATCCAGTGGGGTTTTGCAATCCCGATACAAGCGATTGAGTTGCGCCGTTTTCTTCTGTCGTATCAATCAGCGCCGGATCATCAACCTCTGCCAGTGGGAACCACTCAATAGCACGGCGGGCGCTGCCGTTGTTCGCTACGTAAACCGCCTCGTCATCGGTAACGATGCCAGCAGGAGAGCGGAACCCGGTAGCAATTTCGCGTGTGTTTCCCGCTGTGTCCACCAGCACCACGCTGCCCCCCAATAAGTTCGTGACGAGGTAGCCATCGGCAATCGCTTCAATACCCCACGGACCTTCAAACCCATCGGCTATCGTCTGGGTGGTACCACGGGTAATGCGCACAAGCGTGTTCATTTGGAAGTCTGGCACCCACAGAACAAGGTTCCCGTTGGGGTCGTCTTCTGCATGAAGGGTGTGTGCGTTGCGGATCCCCCAGATATACGTGATGGTGGAGCCAGTTTCCGCCTCAATCTCGTAAATCGTCCAGTCTCCGCTGCACGCAGCGTACAAGTTGCCATTGTGCCAGAACATCCCGTTCGGGCGTTGCACATTGCCGGAGAGTATCCGCAGGTCAGCTTGGATATACGGTTCATCCAGCGTGAAGCCAAACTCCTGTTCGGGCTCAGCAGTCGGTTCGGTTGTGGGGGCAGTCACGGGTGTTGCGGTTTTGGTCGGTGGCGGAGCATCATCATCTTGGGCGAAGCTCATCGCAGAGGCAGCGAGAAGCACGACAACCACGAGGGTGGTGGAGAGTAGCCGGGCGAAAAAAGTCATCTGTTTTCCCAGATTTCAAAAAAGCAATCAGGATACGCGCTGGGTCATCATATCGTCTGTTGCCACAGGAATCGAGATAAAAAATGTTGTGCCGCTGCCCGGCTCACTTTCCAGCCAAACCCGCCCCTGATGGTTCTCCGCAACGGTTTTAACGAGATGCAGCCCTAGCCCCGTTCCCGTGATGTGTTCGGCACCTTTTTGGTTTGCCCGGAAAAAACTATCGAACACCCGCGCTTGGTCTTCCTCTGGGATACCAATGCCTGTATCGCGTATCGCAAAGACCACCTCTCCCGCCTCCGCCCGCGCACTGGCGGCAACCTCTCCACCTGATGGCGTAAACTTGATGGCGTTTTCGATCAGGTTGCACAGCGCCCGCTCCAACTGCCCGGGGTCTCCCTGGAAAGCGGGTATATCGTCGTCAGCGCTCACAGTGAGGTCAATGTTTCTGTCGTCAGCAAGCGATTTCAGGTCGTCCACAGCACCACGCAGTACCGCCGCAGGGCGGCAGGTTTGCAGCGTTTTGGTTCCCGTGCGGATGCGTTCCATATCCAGCACACCACTGATGATGCGGTACATACGATTGAGCTGCTTGTCGATGCTACCGACGGAGTATTGCACATCATCATCGGGGTGGTCACGCAGGACATCCAAAAGGAGGTCAATGTTTGCCATCGCTGCCTGGAGTGGGTTCTTCAGGTCATGGCTGGTCATACGAATCATTTCACTCTTGAGCCGATCGAGCTCTTTAAGCTGCGTCACATCGTTGAGGACTGCCACCCACCCCTCGATTTGTTCATCGTCGCCCAACGTTGCCAAATGGGAGAAGTAAATGCGGTCTTGATGCACAATCTCGTAGGTGTGCGCCCGGTGCCGACGAATGTCGCGATAAACCGTGCGGAAGTCTCGTGGCAGCACGTCTGCGGGCAGTACCTCCGTGATAGGCTGTGCCATGTAGCGCAGTTTGGGGAACAGGCGCTTAGCGGCATCGTTGGCGAAAATGATCTCCAGTTGGCGATTGACGGCGATAACCGGGTTTTCCGTGCTGGTGAGCACCGTAGATAGCTGGTTACGTGCTTCTTCAATTTCCAGGGTGAGCCGCTTTTGCTCCCCGAACAACTGCCCGTGTGTGATCGCCACCGCCGCCTGCGCACCGATCATCTCCAGTAAGTGGCGGTCATCCGGGCGGAATGCCCGGTTGTGACGCCCGGCAATCACCATTAATGCGCCAATTGTGTGCTCACCGCTCACCAGCGGCACACAAATAACGGCACCGAACGTTTCCAGCGCAAGCGGGAGATCAGGCTCTTTGTTCCACTCCCTACCGTAGTTCTCCAAGTGAACGGATCTCCGGGTACGAATCACCTCATTGGCAACGCCTGCGCTTTGTGGCAAGGATAAGCCAATGTACTGCTGTGGCAGCCCGTACACCGCCATCAATCGGGCAAGCTCACCCTCTCGTAAGAAGATACCCACACCATCTGCGTGCAGCCACTTGCCTGCCTGCTGTGCAATTTGCTCCATGATGGTTTGCAACGCAAGCTGACTGCTAATTGCCAGGCTCATATTGTGCATTGCTTCTACCTGGGAGGTGCGTTCGCGCAGCGGTTGGATAATCTCCCTGCGCAAGATTGCCAGCCCCAGCAGCAGCACAGCGCTTGAGCTGGTCATCACCGAGAGTGACAGCGTCTCTAGCTGTGTGTTCATCAAGCCAAAGCCCTGCCCGATAACAAACGCGGCAATTCCAAAACGCAGCGTAAGGGTGGGTACCCGCGCACGGTAGCGCCACAACAGGTACAATGCCGTGCCGCTGAACACAACGTACAAGATAGCGTGCAGTTGATATGCGGGCGACACATTGCTCGTAAAAGCGTCCTGATCTTGCGAGAGCAATAGCTGAAAACTTAACAGGAACAACACACTCAGCACGACAATGAGCCGAAAGCGCGGCGGGCGCACACTAACCAGCACTGCCGTCAGCGCGTAAATCATGATGCTGGCGGTAGAAAAGCCAATTTGCATAATCACCTGGGACAGATCATCCAACGGAATATCGTCGCCGAGGATAGAAACCGCCATCGCCATCAGTGACCCCGTGCTCCACACCGTGACAGCAAACAAAAACAGCGCAAAAAACTGATTTTGTTCTTTGCGCGGGTCGTGCCACAGGATGATCGTTAAAAATGCCAGCGCCATCACCAATGTCAGGCTGTTCACCAGCAGTGTGAGTGTGTTCAAAGCGGACATAAAAACCCTACACGTCGCTTGTTAGCTGCTTCTCAAAACGATACCCAACTCGGTGCTCTGTGAGGATGTAAACCGGGTTGGCGGGTTCAGGTTCGATCTTGCGGCGTAACTGGCTGATGTAAACGCGGGGGTAGTAGATGTCGTCGATGTACTCCTTGCCCCACACCTGCTCCAGCAGGTCGCGCTGGGTGACGACGTGCCCGGCGTTGTCTAGCAGCACTGCCAGCAGCTTGAACTCGGTCGGCGTCAGGTGGATTTTCTTGCTGTCTACGTGGACGTGCCGCCGCTGCAAGTCGATGCTGAGGTAACCATCATCGTAACCCTGCTCGGTGTCGTTGGTTGCTAAGTTTGCCCGCCGCAGGATTGCCCGCACCCTCGCCACGAACTCATTCATCCGCACCGGTTTGATGAGATATTCATCCGCACCCGCACTCAGCCCCTCGATGACATCGTCCTCGGTGATTGCATTGGCGGAAAGCATCATGATGGGTGTGTCTGCAACCTCACGGATGCGGCGGCAGGTGGTTAGCCCATCCATCTCGCCGGGCATCACAATATCCAGGATGACCAGATCGGGATGTTCACTGTGGAATGCCTTTAGCCCCTCCAACCCGTTTGCCCGCAGGGTGACCTCGAAGCTCTCCTTGCTCAGCTTGCGCCCGAGTGCCTCTCGGATGTCCGTTTCGTCGTCTACGATGAGTATTTTCATGTTATTTCACCTTAACTCACAGCTATGCGAACCACTTTACGCCAACCGCACAGCAAATAGTTGATATGCCGTCAGGTGTGCTGCCGCAACTTGTGTTTATAATACTCATTATGTCGACCCCTGTCACTTTTAGAAAGGTACCCCACTCCAATGAAACCACAACCATACCCACGGGCAACAACGCGGCTAGCTCAACTCGTGCTGCTGATCATAATCAGCGCGGTATTGGGGGCTTGCACGCTGGTCGGTCCGCCAGAGCAATCGCTTGACCAGACCGATGTGCCGACTAACACGGTGCCGCCCACCCGCACGCCTATCGGCACGGTTAACATCCCAACAGCGAGACCAACCGTTACCCCGCTGCCGCTAAGCGGGCAGAATGTGCCCACTGCCGTAGGGGTGCTGCCACCCACAGCAATCCTCCCCCAGCAACCGCGTAACACACCGCTGCCCATCAGCATCGTGATTCTATCGCCCGTGCCGGGCAGCGTTATTGCCGACAACGTGCAGATACTCGGCGCAGCGGCACATCCGCAGTTCCTGCAATATCAAGTGGAGTACGGACCAGACCCGAACCCGAACAACCTGTGGTTCCCGGCGTCTGGTGTTGTACAGTCCCCGGTGATAAACGGGCTGTTGGGCATCTGGAATACGACTGGCGTCAACGACGATACCTACCAAATTCGCCTGCGCGTCACCCTGAATGATGGCACCAGCCTATCCACGGTTGTAAACAACATTCGCGTGCAAAATCGCCAGCCCACTCCCATTCCCACAGCAACAACGGTACCACGCCCCATTGCTGCATTTACCCAGAGCAGTACAACCGGGCAGGCACCCCTAGTTGTAAATTTCATCAATCAGTCCCAGGGCACAATCACGGGTTACCAGTGGACGTTCGGGGACGGGGGCAGCAGCGCGGAGATCAATCCGACGCACACCTTCCGTAATCCCGGTGTGTACACAGTCGTGCTTACCGCACGCGGTCCGGGCGGTTCCTCGAACGTGTCCCGGCAGATCACTGTGCAAAGTGTGAGTGCCCCCACTGCGGGTTTCACGCAAGATCGGGTCAGCGGTGAGTCTCCGTTGACGGTGCAATTCACTGACCAGTCATCAGGCAACATTACGAGCAGGACATGGCAGTTCGGGGACGGCACCACCAGCGACGAAACCAACCCGGAGCACACATTCGTCGATGTGGGCACTTACAATGTCATTTTGTCTGTTGCCGGACCGGGCGGTTCCAGCAGTGTCCGGCGGCAGATCACCGTAGAAGACCCAACGGTGCCCCCGCCCGACGCGGATTTCTCCGCATCTGTGCTTAGTGGTGAGTCGCCCTTGAGTGTACAGTTCTCGGTTGCTTCTACGGATAATGTGGACACCTATGACTGGCGCATCAACCAGCAGACGTTTAGCAATGACGCCAATACCGAGTTCACCTTCACTGAAGAGGGAACCTATACGGTAGAACTCGTCGTAACGGGCGACGGTGGGCAGGATACCGCGCAGGAGACAATCACGGTCACGCGCCCGCCCGATGCGCCAAACGTCACCATTGCTGCCGAACCTGAGAGCGGTGATGTGCCGCTGAGTGTTCAGTTCAGCAGCGAGTCTACGGGCGGGGACATTGTCGGTTACACCTGGGAATTTGGTGACGGCACCACCAGCGCAGATGAAAACCCAACCCACACTTATGAGCAGCAAGGCACTTATGCGGTCACGCTGAGCGTGGAAGGACCCGGCGGCACCGATACTGAGACACTCAACGTAACCGCAACCGAGCCGCTGCAAGCTCCCGTTGCCGAGTTTACAGCGGTGCTCGTGTCTGACGATGCGGGATTGACGGTGAACTTCAACAATCTGTCTACGGGTGATGAGCTAAGCTACGTGTGGGATTTCGGCGATGGCACCACCAGCCCAGAGGCAAACCCGCAGCACATCTACCTAGCATACGGCACTTACGATGTCACGCTCGAAGTCAGCAATCCCGTTGGCACAGATAACGCCTCGTCGCAGATCACACTGCAAGAGCCGCTGGAATCAGTAGTCGCCATAGCAAGCGCAGCGCCGCTGCAAGCTGCCCCCGGCGAGACGATTCAGTTCGATAGCAGCGGCTCCACGGGCGACATCGCCAGCTATGCGTGGGACTTCGGCGATGGCACCACCAGCACGGAACCGAACCCCGCCTACACCTATCAAGTGGCGGGAACATACACCGCGCAACTCACGCTGACCGGGCAAGACAACACAACCGATACCAGCACCGTGGCAATCGCTGTCGCCGAGCCTGCTGAGCCGCTGGTGGCAGTGGCTAGCGCAGCGCCGCTGCAAGCTGTCCCCGGCGAGACGATTCAGTTCGATAGCAGCGGCTCCACGGGCGACATCGCTAGCTATGCGTGGGACTTCGGGGACGGCACCACCAGCACGGAACCGAACCCCGCCCACACCTATCAAGTGCCGGGAACATACACTGCGCAACTCACGCTGACCGGGCAAGACAACACAACCAATACCAGCACCGTGGCAATCGCTGTCGCCGAACCTGCCGAGCCGCTGGTGGCAGTGGCTAGCGCAACGCCGTTGCAAGCTGCCCCCGGCGAGACGATTCAGTTCGATAGCAGCGGCTCCACGGGCGACATCGCCAGCTATGCGTGGGACTTCGGGGACGGCACCACCAGCACGGAACCGAACCCCACCCACACCTATCAAGCACCGGGAACATACACCGCGCAACTCACGCTGACCGGGCAGGATAGCACCACCAGCGTAAGCACAGTTGATGTTGCTGTAGATGCACCGTTGCAGGCGGTGTTCACGGCAAACCCATCAACGGCAGCAACGGGAACTACCGTTCAGTTCAACAGCGGTGGCTCTGCCGGTAACATCACCTCATACACCTGGGACTTTGGCGACGGCACTACCAGCACAGACGTAAACCCGACCCACACTTACACCCAGCCCGGTCAGTACACCGTGCTGCTCGTTGTGAGCGATGGCACAACCCAGAGTGAGGCAACCAATCCGGTGACCATCACGCCTGCTTTGCAAGCTGCGTTTGTTGCAAACCCATCCCAGGTACAAATCGGAGAGGCGGTCGCGTTCGACAGCACCACGTCCACAGGCAGCATCACCAGCTACGCGTGGGACTTCGGGGACGGCACCACCAGCACGGAGCCCAACCCGACCCATGCCTATCAGGCGCCGGGGACGTTTGTTGTGCGCCTCACCGTAAGCGACGGCACAACCCAGAGTGAAACCGAGAGCGCAGTCACCGTGCAGGCGGGGCTGCAAGCAGTGTTTGCGATTCGTCCGCCCCAGGTTAACGTCGGTGAACTTGTCGCGTTCGATAGCAACGAGACAACGGGCAATGTTGTCTCCTACAGCTGGGAATTTGGCGACGGCACCACCAGCACGGAACCCAACCCCACTCACACCTACCAAGCGCCTGGTGATTATGCTGTGCGCCTGGTGGTGAGCGATGGCACGACTCAGAGTGAAGCAACCAACCTGATTACGGTGAACCAGGGACTACAGGCAGCATTCGTCGCAAATCCGCCGCAAGCGGCAGTTGGCGAGCCTGTCTCGTTCGACCCTAGTGCGACATCCGGCGGCGAGATTGCGACATTCAACTGGGAATTTGGCGATGGCACCACCAGCAACGAACCTGCGCCAACCCATACCTATCAGGCACCCGGTGACTATACAGTCACGCTAATTGTGAACACCGTGGGCGGTGAGGTAGCGCAGGTAAGCCAGCCTGTCACGATCTCAGATGCAGTTGCTCCGCTGCCCGCCAGCGACCCGGTGATTGTTTTTGCCTCAGAACGGGCAGGTAATCGTCAGATTTACGTCATCGACGCAGATGGCATGAACCCGCAGCGCATCACCGACACGGGTGGCACGGCAGAAAACCCGGACTGGGGCGCAAACGACCGCATCGTGTTCTCACTGGATGGGCAGCTATTCACGATGGGTAGTGATGGCAGCGACGTGCGCCCGCTCTCCGCAGATGGGGGCGCAACCGCCGTCCAGGGCAACGAACCGCGGTGGTCGCCAGATGCCGGGCAAATCGTGTTTGCCGCACCAGGGCAGGATGGCTCGCGTGACCTGTTTGTCATCAACGCCGACGGCAGCGACTTTCGCCCAATCGTCACAGAACCCGGTGATGATGTGTCGCCAAGCTGGTCGCCAAACGGTGGGCAAATCGCTTTCGCCACCAACCGTGACGGACAGTACGAGATTTATGTCGTGAGCGCTGATGGCACGAACCCCGTCCGGCTGACGGATAACACTGTTGATGATGTGGCACCGAGTTGGTCACCTGATGGCACCCGCATCGCTTATGCGGCGGATTTGCCGGATACAGGCGACCGCGAGCTATTCATCATGGGTGCGGATGGCACCAACCCGGCACAACTGACGTTTAGCCCCGGTGTAGACACCGACCCGGCATGGACGCCGGACAGCTCGCGTATCGTGTTCACATCTGCGCGGGAAGCGGGTGATCTGGAAATTTACAGCGTCAACATCGCTAACCCGCAGGATGTCGCACGCCTGACGGAGAGCGGGGGCTTCGATGGACAAGCGTCTCACAAGTGAGTGATGCGCAAGTAGAACAAATAATGATAGGGCGGCACCGCGCTATGCCGCCCCATCCCATCTCAACTGGCTTGTTGCTAGCGCTGGTGGTAGCATGACCTTTATGAAAAACTCTCATTACATTGCTCTATTGCTGCTCACACTCGTGTTTGCTGGGTGTGCACCGCAAGCACCTGAGGAAAGTGACCTGCTTGTCTCCGTCTTTGCAGATGGACGTGAGCGCACTTTCTCCTATCCAGTGCCTGTCACAGTCAATGACCTGCTGCGCGACGCTGGGGTAGAACTCAATGAACTCGACCGCGTTAACCCGCAGCCCTTCACACAAATCTACGATGGCATGATTGTCACTGTGGTGCGCGTTGAAGAAACGACGGAGTGTGAGGAGATTGAGGTGCCCTATCGTCAGCGCAACGTGCTTAACGAGGGGCTGGCACCCGGCGAGGAACGCATCGGGCAGGCGGGGCGCAATGGCATCGAGCAGGTGTGTTATCGCATCCGCATCGAGGACGGTGCAAGCCAACCCCGCACGGAAATTGGACGCACAGAAATACAAGCGCCGTCCGACGAAGTCATCTATGTCGGTCCTACCGGGGAAATTGACCCGGTAACCATCAACGGCACGCTGGCGTACATCAGCAACGGTAACGCCTGGGTAATGCGTGGCAGCAGCCTGAACAAACGCCCCATCACCACCACAGGCGATCTGGATGAATTTGTGTTCGCGCTTTCGCCGGATGGGCGCAAGTTACTGTACACACGCCAGGCAGCAGCGGCAACCGACGTGCCCGTCAGTGGCAGCGAACTCACTGAGGATGATGCAGGCGGCGGCGCATTTGCGAACGAACTCTGGCTGGTGCCAGATGTGAACGCTGGCACGATTAGCACCCTATCGCTGGTGCCCCAGAACATCCTGAGTGCTGCCTGGGTGCCCAGCGCAGAGGACACCATTAGCTACTCCACGGCAGAGGCAAGCGAAACTGCCCCCGGTTGGCGTGCCTACAATGACTTGTGGCAGATGCGAATTGACCCACAAACGGGAGAAGCATTGCGCATTGAGCAGCTCATCGAAGCATCGTCGTTTGGGTTATATAGCTGGTGGGGCACGCGCTTTAGCTGGTCGCCAGATGGCACGCAGCTTGCCTGGGTTCGGGCGGACTCGCTCGGCACTGTAGACCTGGAGACTGGCGAGTTTGTTCCACTGGTAGAGTACCCGGTATTCAACACACGGCAGTCCTGGTCTTGGCGGGCAACTGTGTCCTGGTCGCCGGAAAGTGACCTGATTGCGACGACCGTGCATGTGCCCATTGGCAACTACCCACCGGAAACCAGCCCCGCGTTTGATGCCGCAGTCGTCGCGGCGGACGGCTCTTTCGACACATCGGTTGCCACCAACAGCGGTATTTGGTCATCGCCGCGCTTCTCAGCGTACCAAAGCACGGCAAGTGACAGCTTCCCACGCGGCTACATCGCCTACCTCAAGTCCCGTGACCCGTTCAACAGCATCAATGGCGAGTATGACCTGATAGTTGCCGATCGGGATGGCAGCAACGCCCGTCGTCTGTTCCCAGAACAGGCAAGCCAACCGGGTTTGGGCGCACAAGAATTTGCCTGGAACCCTGAAGGCACACAAATTGCATTTATATACCAGGGGAACCTGTGGGTTGTGGATGTTGTCACCGGGGCGTCACACCAGTTAACACTCGATGGGGGTGCCCGCCAACCCATATGGACGCCGTAAATGCGCCGAGCGTTTATCTTTGTTATCGCCTTGGCGGTGCTTTCCGGGGGTGTGGTTACGGCACTTGGCACCGCCCACCAGCGAGACACACACCTGCGCGGTTATGTTGACCCCACCGCTGACGCCAACCTGCCCTACAAAGTGCCGCGCCGTGGGGTGAACGCCGCACTGGAGCAGTACACCTCACAAGAACTATCATCGCAGCTAGATTTGATGCAGTCCGCACACATCACATGGGTGCGGCAGGTCATTTCGTGGGAAAGCATTGAGCCAACGGTGGGTGAGTACGATTGGCAGCAGTGGGATCGTGTCATCAACGCCGTGGCAGAGCGCGACAGCCTTCAACTGATTGCAGTGCTCTACGGTGCGCCACACTGGGCACGCCCCCCTGCCTCACCCGACCACCCCACTGCCCCACCCGCAGACCCTGACGTGTTTGCTGAGTTTGTGGCGCAGTTCGCAGAACGCTATGGGCAGCATATTGATCACTACCAGATATGGGACGAACCCAACCTTGATGACGCCTGGGGCGGGCAACATCCACGCCCGGCAGCATACGCGGCGCTGCTGCAAGCCGCACACACTGTCATCCACAGCGCGGATGCTGACGCAACCGTCATCGCGGCGGCACTCGCGCCCACCACAGAAACCGGACCGGAAAACCTCAGCGAGACACTTTATTTACGCGACCTGTACGCGCTGGGGGCGAGTGATTTCTTTGATGCTGTGGGGGCTAAGCCCTACGGGTTCAATCACAGTCCCGACGACCGCACTGTTGCAGATGATTTGCTGAACATCTCTCGCATCGTGATGCTGCGCGAGATTATGGTGGCGAACGGCGACGGACACAAAGCAATTTGGGCGAGCAACGGCGGCTGGAACAGCTTGCCACCGGATTGGGCTGGAGACCCGTCTATCTGGGGGCAGGTGCCCACGGAAACCCGCGTGAACTACACTTTTGCACTGCTAGCGCGTGCAGAGCGTGAGTGGTCGTGGATGGCAGGCATGACGCTGCATCACTGGCAGCCCATCGCGGCAGCAGATGACCCGGTGTGGGGCTTTGCATTGGTCGATCAAAGCAACGAGCCCACGCCGTTACTGACCGCCTTCACGCAGCAGGCGCCGCCACAGGTCGCCAGCAACGGGCTTTTCCCACCAGATACGCCCTACGCTCGCTACAGCGGTGTGTGGACGTTCGGTGAGCTCGGCGCGGATGTTGGCTGGCTGTCCGATAGTCAGCTTGCGTTCGACTTCCACGGGCGTGATGTCGCGCTGTTGCTGCGCCAGGGGGACTTTGTCGCATACCTGTACCCCCGCATCAATGGCGCAGATGCGAACGCTGTGCCCACAGACGCCGATGGCAACCGCTATGTGGTACTCACCAGTGCTACCCGCCTGCCAGAACAGTCCGTGGTGACCATTGCCCGCAACTTGCCAGATGAACCGCACACGCTGGAAGTCATTGCAGACCGTGGCTGGGATCAGTGGGTGCTGGTTGGCTATGCCGTGAGCAACGGTTCACTAATCGCGCCCTACAATCGGCAAATCCGGCTGGCGTGGTTGGTTGTGGGGCTGGCGGCGGCAGCAACGGTCGTCACAGGTTGGTATCTGCCGTGGCGGCGCATAACCACGCCGCTCACTGGCGTGTGGCAGCGGCTGGGCAGGATATGGCAGTTTGTGCTGGGCTTTGTCGCGTCCAGCGTATTGCTGCTTGGCATGTTCCTAACATGGGGTAGCGGCACCCCCAATATCCTGCGCCGGGAGCCGATTGTGCTGGGAATTGCCATCGTCACCGCTGGCATCATGTATTTATCGCCAACGATTATACTGACGGTCGCTGCTGCCCTGGTGCTGTTCTATGTGTTCTTTCACCGCGTAGATGTCGGTGTGTTACTCACACTGTTGTGGACGCCATTTTTCCTGTTTCCTGTTGATCTGTGGCGGTTCGCTTTCCCGGTCGCAGAGGTGCTCTTGCTGTTGACAGTCGGCGCGTGGGCACTGCGTAGCTTACACGACTGGGCACAGGCACAACGACAATCCCCTGGGGAAATGTTGCAAATCACGGTGCCCACGCTTAGCCTCACGGATTGGGGTGTGATGGCTTACGTTGTGCTGGGTTTTGTCTCGCTCAGTTGGGCACAGTATTTTGACCCGGCGGTCACCGATTTACGCGTCATGATAATCGAACCCGCGCTATTTTACGTGGTTTACCGCGCAGTGATGCGAGAGCCACAACAGGTACAGCACAGTATGAATGCCCTGCTCGTTGCCGCGCTGGTAGCGTCGGTTATCGGGTTGGGCATGTACGTTGCCGGGCAAAATGTGATCACAGCAGAAGGTAACGCCCGCCGCCTCGCCGGGGTATACGGCTCCCCAAATAACATGGCGTTGTTTCTTGGGCGTGTAATCCCGTTTGCACTCGCTTTCACGCTTATCTCTACACAACGACAGCAACGCTTATTGGCGGGTGCCTCGCTCGGCACATCTCTGCTTGCATTTGCACTCACGCAGAGCGTCGGCGGTCTTTTTATCGGGCTTCCGGTAGCTGTTGCGGTTGTACTGCTGCTGAGTTACAGACGGCGAGCGCTGGTGCCTCTGGCGGGGCTAGTAGCGTTGGGTGCTGCTTCGTTTGCATTCCTGGCGCGTTTCCCCCGGTTTGGCGGCGTGCTGGACTTCACCAGTGGCACGAACTTCCGGCGGTTGCGTGTGTGGCAAAGCGGTTGGCGCGTCGTGCAAGACCATCCCGTTACCGGGCTTGGGTTAGACCAGTTCCTGTATGCGTTCCGCAGCTATTACATCTTGCCGGATGCTTGGCAGGAACCCGACCTGAGCCACCCCCACAACTTTATCCTGGACTTCTGGACACGCCTCGGTGTGTTGGGGATTATGCTGTTCCTGGGGTTACAGGCGCTTTTCTGGCGGAATATTGTGCGTCTATACCAACGTCAGCAGGTGCCCGCCTGGGCGCGGGCAGCAGCGATTGGGTGCGCAGGTGCCATGGCGAATTTGCTTGCACACGGCTTGGTAGATAACAGTGTGTTCGTCAATGACCTAGCAACTATTTTCTTGCTGCTGCTGGCGCTGCCCCAGCAGATAAGTGTTGCGTTAGGCAGCGCACAGGACGAATCAACTCCCTAACAAACTAGCACATCTCAATGAGAACAGAGTGTGGTACACTGCCGTGCGATAATTTTGGTCTTTATGCAACGGGGAACTGGTGTTTTGCGCGTACTCATCACTGGTGGTGCAGGTTTCATAGGGTCACATCTGAGCGACAGCTTTCTGAACGATGGGCATTCCGTTATTGCCGTGGACAACCTGCTCACGGGCAGTGAGTCGAACATCCAACACCTGCTCAATAACCCCAACTTTCAGTACATCAAACATGATGTTATTCAACCGCTCGATGTTGATGGCAGCTTAGACGCCATCCTTCACTTTGCCTCCCCTGCTAGCCCGCCCCATTACCTCAAAATGCCAATCGAGACACTGCGTGTCGGCTCTGAGGGAACGTATCACTGTGTGGAGCTAGCGCTGAAGAAAAACGCGCGCTTTATGATTGCGTCCACATCCGAGATTTACGGTGACCCACTGGTACACCCACAGGTCGAGGACTACTTCGGAAATGTAAACGTTATCGGTCCGCGCAGCGTGTACGATGAGGCAAAACGCTATGCCGAGGCGATGACGATGGCGTATCACCGCACTTTTGGGCTAGATACCCGCATCCTGCGCATCTTTAACACGTACGGTCCGCGTATGAACCACGAAGACGGGCGTGTGGTGCCGAACTTCATCATGCAGTCGCTGCGTGGGCAGCCGCTCACCATCTACGGCGATGGTTCGCAGTCGCGCAGCTTCCAGTATGTGGACGACCTCGTGAGCGGTATTCGCTGCTTGCTAGATTCGAACTTCAACGAACCTGTCAACATTGGTAACCCCAACGAGATCACCATCAAGCAGTTTGCCGAAGTTGTAAACGACATCACGGGCAACCCCGGCGGTGTAATTCTACAGCCGCAGCACCGCATCGCGGACGACCCCCAGCGCCGCCAACCCAACATCACGCGGGCACGCGAGGCACTTGGCTGGGAGCCACGCATTGACCTGCAAGACGGGCTTGCCCGCACAATTGAGTACTTCAAAGCGTTCGCCTAAGCGATAAGATATGCTGCGTTTCCGTGCGGCACTCTTCCCCATTGCGGCACTGGTTTCAGGTGTCCTAATCGCTACGCTGCCCCCTGTTGTTGGGGCACTGCTGCTTGGAACCGCCGCCATTGCGCTGCTGGCGTTCAGCACACCCCTCACCCTGCTTGCCCTGCTCATCCCTATTGCGCCCATGCGGGTACTCATCGCTACAGAGGCACCCAGTCAGCTACCCATTGACGATATCGGGCAGCTTACGCTTGTCGCCTGGGGCGCTGCCTGGGTGTTTTACCGGGTGGTCAAAGGTCGCTCATTGCCTAGGCTCCCACTGCCCATCGTGCTGCTGCCTATAGGCGTCTTTACGTTGGCACTTCTGTTCAGAATTCCGGCGGCAACTTCGATCACCACCGCCTTGCAAGAAACCATCAAGTGGGTGCAGGTGATGGTCATCGTGGTTGTGATCGCCGAACTGTGCGCGACCTACTCGCTGCGCTGGCTTGTGTTTTTGCTCTCTATTGCGGGCATAACCCACGCGATGGTCGGGCTGTATCAGTTTTTCGGTGGCAGCGGGGCACTTCACCTGCTGGTTAACGGGCGTTACTTTCGGGCATTTGGTACATTCGGGCAGCCGAACCCGTTTGGCGGCTTTATGGGAATACTGGCACCCGTGCTGATTACGGCGGCGTTTGGGCAGTGCTTTACGCTGTATCGACGCTGGCAGCACACACGCACACTGTCGTTTTCGTCGCTCCTGCTAGCGGGATATTTCGCAGCTGCCGCCGCGCTCGTGGTCGTTGGCGTGTTTATCTCGTACAGCCGTGGTGCGTGGCTGGGTTTCGCTGCGTCGCTCGGCGTGATAACCCTTTCCTTACCGCAAAAGCTGTGGCACAGTATCGCGCTGTTTAGCCTCACCTTAACATTCGGTGCAGGTGTGTGGTTTGCAGACCTTGTGCCGCAGGCGATCGTGAGTCGGCTCAACACGATTGAGTTCACAGGTGTTGATGTGCGTGGTGTAGAGATCACCACAGCGAACTACGCCAACGTTGAACGGCTTGCCCATTGGCAGGCGGCACTGCGAATGGCGCAGGCAAACCCATGGTTTGGGGTGGGCGCAGGCAATTACGAGGTTGCCTACGACCAATATAGGCTGATTAACTGGGTGGAACCACTCGGTCATGCCCATAACTATTATCTGAACATCCTGGGCGAGACTGGGATCGTTGGATTGGTGGCATATCTGGTCATGTGGGTTGTCATTGTGTTATACACATGGCGTGCACGCCAACACCCAAATGCTTTCTCACGGTGCGTTGCTGTGGGACTGTTGGGGTCTTGGGCTTACCTGGCAGTGCACAGCCTGACAGATAACCTGTACGTCAACAATATTTTTCTTTACATTGGTGTGCTGTTCGGCGTTCTCGCTCTAGTGTACCGCCGGGCGCATGATTACGCTCGACTGGAGCTTTAGATGATGACACAGACGAATACCGCCCGCCCCATCTATGTTCGCGCTGCGGTTAAGCCCTGGAAAATCCTCAATGGGATGATTAAGCGGGTTGCAAACAAGTTTGGTGACCGCGCCCGCGAGGTTGAGCGCTTCCTGAAGTTTGTCGTGGTCGGCGTCATCGGCACCATTGTCGATTTTGGTACGCTGTTTGTTTTGCAGGCAACCGTGCTTGCGCCCACTGCCCCGCACGAAAACCTGAAGGTGGTTATTGCTCCCAGTATCGCGTTCATGGCGGCGATTACCAGTAATTTCATCTGGAACCGCTTCTGGACGTACCCGGATTCCCGCTCCCGGTCACTGCGCCGCCAAATGGCGATGTTTACAGTGATTAACACAGTCGGGTTGGGCATTCGTATTGGCTGGGTGCACGCAACATACCTCACCATTGGCACCGCCCTGCTACCAACTTTCGTCAATGTGGTGCAGCGTGTGCTGCCCACCTACGTGCCCGCACCAGAGGCAGATGTGAAGCTCGGAACGATGGTTGCTAGCCTGATCTCTGTTGCCTTCGTGATGCTGTGGAACTTCTTCGTCAACCGCTACTGGACATACAACGACGTAAAGTAACTTGACCACCATCGGCATTGACTACACACCCGCCTATGAGCAAGGCGGCGGCATCGGGCGCTATGTGCGCGAACTGGTGAACGCACTTGCCCAACAAGATACGCTGACGGACTATCGGTTGTTTGTGGCAGGGGCACCGCGCAACCTTCAGCGGCATCAGCTTGATTTGGGGCATGCCGTAAATTTCACGGTTCACCCCACTGTATTGAACACCAAGTGGCTGGCACGGATGTGGCACCGCGCTCGCCTGCCCCTCCCCGTGGAGACATTCACGGGGGATGTCTCGCTCTACCATGCGACGGACTTCGTTTTGCCACCCACACACCCACACACCCGCACCTTGCTAACCGTGCACGATCTGTCATTCATTCGTTCGCCGGAGACGGCATCCCCACGACTGCGGCGCTATCTCATGCAGGTTGTGCCACGCTCAATTGCCCGTGCAGACCACATCCTGGCGGACTCTGCGGCGACCAAAGCAGATGTCATGGACGTATACAACACACCCGCGAGCAAAATCACGGTGCTGCTCAGCGGTGTTGATGAACGCTTTGCCCCTGTAAGCGACCAGACTGTGCTCAGGGCGGTGCGCGACCGTTACCATATTGGTGCAGAACCGTACATTTTTTCCATCGGCACCATCCAGCCACGAAAGAACTATGCGCGTCTGGTAGAAGCACTAGCACGGCTTCGACAGCGAAATCTAGCGGTCAATCTGGTGATTGCGGGTGGCAAGGGCTGGCTAGAAGATGAGATCTACAGCGCTATCCGTCAGCATGACATGCAAGATGCGGTGAAATTCATTGGTTACGCCGCCGATGAAGATTTACCTGCGTTGTACAGTGGGGCAAGCTGCTGTGCATTTGTGTCGTTGTATGAGGGGTTTGGGCTGCCCATACTAGAATCCATGGCGTGCGGCACGCCGGTGCTCACGTCAAATGTGTCGTCGCTGCCAGAGGTTGCTGGGGATGCTGCACCGATGGTGCCCCCGCGCGATGTTGATGCGATTGCGAATGCACTACACGAAATCCTGACCGATGACGGGTATCACAGCGACCTACGCCAACGTGGGTTTGCCCAAGCGAGCAGGTTCACATGGGCAGCGGCAGCACACCAGCTACTTGACGTATACCGCGAACTCCTATCATGATAGAGCACATCGGTGAGTACAGGTAACAGACAAAAATGCACGAGAGTAAACCCGGTAAAACCGTTGCGGATTCAAAGTTTGACCTGAGCGCACTGATGAACCCGCAACATGCAAACCCCTTGGGTAATGTTCACGGCGGCGTCATCATGAAGTTGGTTGACGAAGCGGGCGGCATTGTCGCAATGCGGCACGCGGGTCGCCCGGTGGTAACCGTTGCCATAGACTCTATGACGTTCCTAAAACCGATTATTGTCGGTAATCTGGTTATCTGTCGCGGAGGGATCACCTATGCGGGCACTACGTCAATGGAAATTCGCGTAGAAGTTTTCACGGAGAACCCTTACGCAGGCAGCCAAACGCGCATCCTGACGAACACGGCATATGTGGTGTATGTGGCACTCAACAACCAGGGGAAACCTGAGCGCGTACCGCCGCTGGTGCTCTCCACGCCGGAGGAACAAGCACTTGCTGAGCGAGCAGCAGCACGCCAAGCCTATCGCAAGCAGCAGCGCAAGCTTGAGGAACAGCATAACCCATGAGCGATCTACTCCCTAGCTTAGAAAACGCCGGTCAATCATCCGCGCTACTCAACTTGCTGAACCAGGCGGGCGCGAGGGGGGTTCTGGCGGTTAAACCGACAGACTTCGGCTTAGCAGACCACGCGCCGTACCCGTTCCTGGCGATTGTCGGGCAGTTTGAAATGCGAATCGCGCTCATGCTAACGGTCATTAATCCGGCGGTTGGCGGCGTGTTGCTCATCGGTCCGCGTGGCATCGGCAAAACGACTGCTGTGCGCAGTTTGACCGACATACTGCCGGAAATTGAGGTAAGTGATTGTGAAGAGGGCGCCCTGCCCCGCGAACTAGAATTCCCCGGTGCCGACCTGATGTACCCCAAATGCTATGAGAGCTACATGGCAGGGGAAAGCATCTCACATTATGAGAAGGTACGGCTAGTCGAACTGCCGCTGAATGCCAAGCTCGAGGATGTGGTCGGCGGTGTGAACCAGCGCATAGAAGTGCAGCAGCAGCGTGTGCGGCTAGAGCGCGGTATTCTCGCCCGTGCAGACCGCAACCTACTGTATGTGGACGAAGTCAACTTGCTGGATGATGACATTGTTGATGCGATATTGGATGCAGCGGCAATGGGCAGCTACACCGTACGCCGGGGACCCAATGCAGGAACCTATCGCTCCCGTTTTGTGCTCATCGGTTCCATGAACCCGGAGGAAGGGCGGCTGCGCCCGCAGATTATGGATCGGTTTGGTTTGCGGGTGAATGTGCGCGGGCTAACAACCCGTGATGAGCGGCTGCTCGTCTACAACCGTGTACGCGAGTATCGCCAAAACCCGACTGCATTCGTCAAGCAGTGGGAGCGGGCGACCGCACAGGCACACGACGACATTGTTGAGGCTCAGGAATTGCTGACGGAAACGCATCTCACTGACGAAGCGATTGAAGTGGGCTTGGCGGTTGTGAACGACCTGGAGATTGATTCTCACCGTGCGGAGTACACCATGTTCGAGGCAGCGCGAGCGTATGCTGCGTCTGATGGGCGCACATCAGTGACTGTGGAGGATGTGCGTGTGGTCGCACCCCTGGCGCTGCGCCAGCGCCGCAGCGAGTTTATGGTGAATTACTTTGACCGCTCTGCGTCAGAAGATGCACAGATCCTTGACCGAGTAGACAATTACCGTGACTAGGCGATTGCTATACAACCTGCCAAACTTATTGTTGCCGCTTGCGTTGTTCGGCTACAGTCTACCCTGGCTGGTATCCTTCGGTGCGGGCTTGCAGCCCAATGCCTATGACCTCGCGGAGTGGCTCACATTAATTCCGTCGGTGCGCAGCGCAACGCCTCTTCTGCTGCCTGCGCTACTGCTCCGGGCACCGCTAGTGTTCATCGGCATTGCCCTGGCACTGCACTGGCGCAGCGTTCCATCAGCATCAATGCGGTTGGTGTATGCGATTATCCTGGTGCTGCTCTTCTTCTCGTTCGTTCCGCCCACAGGGTTCTTCCTCGGTGAGTTCAGTGACCCAAATTACCAGCAGCAGTTCGCCCTGTGGCTGGTTTACATCGCTGGTGTGGTAGCGGTGTCTGTGGTGCGCAGCACATGGTTACACAATCATGTCACTGTCAGTATTGCGCTAGCGGTCAGCCTCGCCATGGGGCTTTGGGGGATTATTTGGAGCTATCAACTCCTTGCCCGCTACGAAGTGGCACTGACGCCGGGTATTGGAATAGTTATTTACGGCTTTGCACTGGGGTGTTGTGTGCTGCTGTTTGCATTGAGGGGTACGGTCGGCGGGCGAGGATCTTCTCGCCCGCAATGAGTTCAGTCTCCACCAGCAGATAAAGGCGCGTGGGTCAAACTGACGCTACATGCTATCGCTGTGGCGCTAGTGCCCACTAATGTACGTAATCGCATCGCCAACCGTATTGATCTGCTGTGCGTCCTCGTCGGAAATCTCGCCGCCGAACTCTTCCTCGAACGCCATAATTAACTCCACCAGGTCAAGTGAATCTGCTTCCAAATCCTCGCGGAAGCGTGCATCGGTCACCACTCGCTCTTCATCAACGCCCAGCAGTTCCACAACAATGTTCGTCACGCGCTGTTGAATATCAGAATCAGACATCAAAATTCCTCCATGAATTCCAGATTGTATGTTGGCTAAGGGAACGGACAAGATTATACAGAGAATAGTATCGCCGACTAGTGCAAGTCACAACAACGTGTTGACATTGACGCCCACAAGTGAATTCTGTAGCATACGTGTCCTTGCACTAAGGAACACACAACAATGACAGAAGTCACGCGGCCCACAACCGAAAGCCGCAAGGTTGACCACATTCGCATTAACCTGGAAGAAGACGTCCAGTTCCCAAACACGACCACCGGGCTGGAGAACTACCGCTTTGTACACCAAGCACTGCCAGAGATTAACCTGAGCAGCGTTGCCCCCTCCGTCAGTCTGTTCGGGAAAACGCTCTCTACGCCACTGCTCATTTCATCAATGACCGGGGGCACCGCAATGGCAGAGCAGTTGAACTTCAACCTTGCGGCGGCAGCACAGGCAAAAAACATCGCCATGGGGCTTGGTTCCCAGCGTGCTGCCATAGAGGACGACGCGCTAGCATCAAGCTTCAAAATTCGGCGCGTTGCCCCCGATGCGCTCATCTTCGCCAACTTTGGCGCCGTCCAACTGAACTACGGCTACAATGTCGACCATTGCCGCCGCGCCATAGACATGGCGGAGGCAGATGCGCTGATCCTACACTTTAACGTATTGCAAGAAGCTGTGCAGCCAGAAGGCGACGTGGAATGGGCAGGCTTGCTGCACAAGGTCGCACAGATCACGAAGCAGCTAGACGTCCCCGTCATTGCGAAGGAAGTCGGCTGGGGCTTTGCAGAAAGCACGGTGCGCCAGCTTGCCGACGCGGGCATCGCTGCAATTGATGTCGCTGGCGCAGGTGGCACATCCTGGAGCGAAGTTGAATACCACCGTGCGCCTACCACATTTCACGCACGGGTCGCCGCCGCCTTCGCAGACTGGGGTATCCCCACTGCGGACGCGATCCAGTATGCCACTGCTGCTGCCCCACACCTGCCTGTCATTGCCAGTGGTGGGCTTCGTAACGGGCTGGATGCAGCGAAGAGCATTGCGCTGGGCGCAACCCTGGCGGGCTTTGCAAGTCCATTCCTCAAGGCAGCAGCACAATCCACAGAAGATGTACTTGACCTCATTGACGAGCTGACAGCGCAACTCCGCATTGCCATGTTTTGCAGCGGCGTAACAACCATAGCGCAGCTCCAGCAGGTACAGCTTCAGCAAATTGCGCCAGCGCCCCCCAGGAGATAGAGCGTGTTCAAGCAGTTCCTAGAGCGTTACGGCGCACCGCTGGACGCAGAAATGCGTGCGACCGTCGATGACTTCCCGCATCTCCCAACAGACTTTGGCACAATGCTGCGCTACCCAATGGGCTGGGTCAATGCAGATGGCACGCCCTACGGTGGCACCACGGGCAAACGCATCCGCCCGGTTTTGCTGCTGCTTTGTGCAGAGGCAACCGGGGGCGATTGGCAACGGGCGTTGCCCGCCGCCGCTGCGGTTGAGTGGCTGCACAATTTCTCGCTCGTGCACGACGACATCCAGGACAACAGCGACACCCGCCACAGCCGTGCCACAGTCTGGCGGGTGTGGGGGCAGCCCATGGCGATTAACGTTGGTGATGCGATGTTCGCACTCGCCTACCACGCCATGCACAGGTTGCGCCAGCAAGGCTACCCCGCAGAAACCTTGCTGGATGTGTGGACGATTTTCAACCGCACCATAATCGACCTGACCCGTGGGCAATACATGGACATGCACTTTGAGACGGACACTGTGGTGACCGTCGATGAGTACCTAACAATGGTGGACGGTAAAACCGCCGCGCTACTCGCCTGTGTTGCGCAGGTTGGGGCGTTGTTAGGGTCGCAAGATGCAACCATCGCCCAAAACTATGCGGATTTCGGGCGCAACCTGGGGCTTGCCTTCCAAATCCGCGATGACATTCTGGGCATTTGGGGCACCCCGGAGAAGACAGGTAAATCTACTGCAACGGACATTGTCTCTCGCAAGAAGTGCGTCCCCGTATTGTACGGGTTGGCAAACAGCCAATATCTGCCAGACCTGTACGCTGCAACAGATTCATCTGACGCTCACACTGCAAGGATTGTCACAGAACTCGACGCAGTAAACGCCCGTAGGTACGCAGAAGACCTCGAAGAAACCTACTACAAGACGGCAATGCAGGCACTGGACAAAGCACAACCAACGGGCGATGCATCCGTCATGCTGACCAAGCTCGTGGATACGCTGTTCGGGCGCGTTTACTAAATCAGGTCGCGCAGGATACGATTGCTCACCAACCGCCCCTTGTCCGTGAAGCGCACACGCTCCTCTGTCACGTTCAGGTAGCCCTGTTCGGCATACTGCCGAATAGTTTCTCCGCGCATTTGCATGAGGTCTTCACCGAAGCGCTGCTCAAACGCCGCGAGTGCGATCCCTTCGTGCAGCAGGCGCATCCCCATCATAATCGTTTCGGAAATTTCGTCCTCGCGGCTCACATCCGTGTATTCATCAACGGCAGGCGTTAGCGGGAACGGGCGTTGCTCACTCGCATCATTTGCCATGCGTTCGATGTAGCGATGAGGTGAACGCATCACCACATAGCGCACGCCGCCCGCATAACCGTGAGCACCCGGTCCTAGCCCCAGGTACGGCAGGTTACGCCAGTACTGGATGTTGTGTTGGCTCTCGCGGTTCGGTCGCGCCCAATTGCTGATCTCGTACTGATCAAACCCGGCAGCACGCAGCCGTTCCGTGGCGTGGTCGTACATGTCCGCTGTTAGGTCGTCGTCGGGCTGCGGCAGTTTGTTGTTGCGCACCCAATATTCCATTGCGGTTTTGGGTTCCAGCCCCAGCGCGTACAGCGAAAAGTGATCCGGTTCCAGCGCAAGCGCCTGCTCCAGGCTGTATGCCCACATCGCCATCGTCTGTTTTGGATTCCCGTAGATCAAATCCAGGTTAATGTCATCGAACCCGGCAGCGCGAGCATTTCCGACTGCTGTAACCACCGTGTCTGCATCGTGCAAGCGCCCGAACATCTCAAGTTCGTCTTGCACAGCAGACTGCACCCCGATGCTCAACCGACCAATCCCAATGCTGCGCAACTGCCGCACGGTGCTCAGGTCGGTCAGGTCATCCGGGTTTGCTTCCGTAGATATTTCCGCGTCCGAGAGCACATTAAAGTTGCTGTGTAGCGCTGCCAGGATGTGTTCAAACTGTGCAGGCGTGAGCAGGGTTGGCGTTCCACCGCCAAAGTAGATTGTATGTACGGGCATCCCCGGGTTTGTCTTCCCGGTAGTTTCAATTTCCTTCACCAGCGCGTCCACGAACGGCTCTATTAAATGTTCCAGGTGCACATACACGTTGAAGGCGCAGTAGCTGCACTTCACCGAACAAAACGGAACATGCAAGTAGATAGATAGGGGCGATACCAAGTAAAACACTCCGTTACATCACGTTATGTCAACAATTTGTGACGCAAACCCCATCGTGGGCGTCACATCGCGTGCAAGACGCTAATTTATGTATATAATGCTAGTTATGGTACAATACCCTTGGCAGGCGACGGCGCGATTACAACAGTAAGCTGTGTAAATGCTCATCATCATAATGGCGGGTTGTGCCAGTCATCCATCAATGCACACGAATTCATCAAGTAGAGTAAGTAATAGCCATGCCAGAGACAGTACAAATCGGCGGACAGACCAGCGGCGGTAACAACAATACCGGAAACACAGGCGGCACGGGCGGTACCCTCAGCCCGAACACCGTTCTCCTCAGGCGCTATAAAGTGATTGGCGTGCTGGGCGGCGGTGGTATGGGCACCGTTTACAAAGCACGAGACCTGAACTTCCCAGATGTGCAGCGCATCGCAGCAGTGAAAGAAATGCTCACCCCGTCGTCAGACGAAAAGCTGCGCGAACAAACCCTGCAAACGTTCCAGCGAGAGGCTAACATTCTCGCGACACTCACCCACCCGGCAATCCCCAAAATCTACGACTTCTTCGACCAGAACAACCGCGCCTATCTTGTGATGGAATACATCAATGGGCGCGACGTAGAGGCACTGCTGCAGCAAACCCGCACCTTGCCGGTTGAGAAGATCGTTGAGTGGACGATTGACCTGTGTGAGGTGCTGCACTACCTGCACAGCCACCAGCCAGACCCGATCGTGTTCCGCGACATGAAACCGTCCAACATCATGATTGACAGCCTGGGCAAAGTACGCCTCATAGACTTCGGTATTGCCAAGCAGTTTGTGTCTACGGGCAAGCCACACACGATGATCGGCACTGAGGGCTATTCTGCGCCAGAGCAGTACAAAGGCAATGTCTCTCCGCTGAGCGATCAATACAGCCTGGGCGCGACACTGCACCACATCCTTACCCGCCGTGACCCACGCCTGGAGCAGCCCTTCAGCTTTCACGAGCGCTCAATTACAGAGCTAAACCCAGAGGTTCCCCAGTGGCTGGCGGATGTCATCAACCGTTCACTACAATTCAACCCAGCAGACCGCTACGATAGCTGTCAGGAGATGGTTGAGGAGATCAAGAAAAACCTCTACAGCAAGCCCGCTGAGGTTGAGGCAGAGGACGAAAGTGGCACCAGCTTGCTCAAGGGCAACATGGTAGAGCCACTGTGGGTGTTCAAGACGGAAGACGAGATCCGCACCACTCCCACTTACCACAATGGCATGATCTTCATCGGTTCCTACGATACCAACATCTGGGCACTCAACGCAGAAGATGGTGAAATGGTGTGGAAGTTCCCGACCCAAGGCGGCATTGCCTCCTCCCCCACCGTAGACCGGGGTGCAGGGCTGGTCATGTTCGGCTCTGAGGATCACACCTTCAATGCGGTGAACTACCGAACGGGGCGTATTGTTTGGTCGTTTACGACAAAAGACCGCATTCGCAGTTCTCCCGCCGTTGCAATGGATCACGTTTTCTTTGGCAGCGATGACGGCTACCTGTACGCGCTCGTTAGCCAGAACGGGCGCAACATGTGGACGTACGATGCCGGCTCACCTGTGCGTAACCGCCCATATATCACAGACGAGGCGATCATCTTCGGTACAGATTTGGGCGAGATCATCGCCGTAAGCCTGTCCGGCGACCGTAAATGGTCTTACCGCACCAAGCGCAGCGTGGTGTCGTCTGCCCATGTGGATATCAAAGAGGGGCTGTGTTTCATCGGCTCCCACGACGGGTTTTTGTATGCGCTAGACGCCAACACGGGCTATAATGCATGGCGCTTCCGTACGACGGGTCCCATCATCTCGACCCCCGTTGTTTTCGGAGAAACAGTGATTTTTGGGTCGGTCGATAAGACGCTGTACTCAATCGACACCATCAGCTCGCGTGAAAAGTGGCGCTTTACAATCGAGGAACCGATTGTGAGCTCGCCGATTATTCACCACGACAACATTTACTTTGGTGGCACAGACGGCTACCTGTATTGCCTGAACGTGCGCACGGGCGAAGAACTGTGGAAATTCAAGACCGAAGCACCGATCACCTCAACACCGCTGATCACGGAAAAGGCAGTGTTGGTTGGGTCGATGGATCACAAGGTGTATGCTCTGCCGATTATCACGGACTAAGACCAGCGGCTTGCAAAACGCTATCGAATTGGAGAAGTGATTTATGGAAATGTTCCGTCGGCTTTTCGGGCAATCCGGCGATGAGCCAGATGACCCGGATACAACCACACAGCCGGTCAGCCGCTCTGCGGAAAAAACGCCGCTGCAATCCAGTAACGACAGTGCCAAGGCATCGTCAGGGGCAGTCGGCGATGCAGAGCAGTCCGCTGCCGAGGAGAAGATGATGGACGACACACCGCCCACTTCACCAGACGCATCTCCCCAGGAACCGGAAAGCGAACCTGAGGAAGCGGAGGTGGAGCCGATTTCCATGGATGGTGTGACGCGCAAACTGCCGCTGGAAACTGTGATCGCCTCTCGTAACGCATACTTGCAGTTCGGGCAGTCTACAGATGTGGGCATGGTGCGCACCAACAACCAGGATGCGATGCTATCGGTGTATTACGCCAGCCGCAGCGTGGACGAGCGACCCGACTTTGGGCTATTCATCGTGGCGGATGGCATGGGCGGGCATCACGACGGTGAAAAGGCATCTGCCATTGTCACGCGCATCGTTGCCAATCACGTCATCCAGAACATATTCATGCCGATGCTCGGTTCCAGCGATGAGGTGAGCGACCGCCCGCCCCTGACAGAGTCGCTCATTGAAGCAATCCAGACGGCGAATGCCAATGTGCTCACGGATGTCCCTGACGGTGGCACGACGGTCACAGCAGTTGCCGTTGTGGGCGACCTCGCGTACTTCGCCCATGTGGGGGACAGCCGCGCCTACCTCATCACCAAGGAAGGCATAGAGCAGATTACACGCGACCACTCCTTGGTGCAGCGCCTGATTGAACTCGACCAGTTAACGCCTGAAGAAGCTGTTGACCACCCGCAGGGCAACGTTTTATATCGCGCCATCGGGCAAAGCGACTCTTTGGAAGTGGACGCGCTCACACGGCGCCTGCCCTCGAACTCACATCTGCTGCTTTGCAGCGATGGGTTGTGGGGATTGCTGGACGACAAGATCATCGAGCGTGTTGTGCGAGAGAACCCCACCCCACAAGCGGCTTGTGACAAGCTCGTGGCGCTGGCAAATACAATGGGCGGCAAGGATAATATCACCGCTGTTATGTTGCACATCCCCGGCTAAGCGTAGGAATGATGGTGAGATGACATTTACGATCGACCCCTACGGGGCATTAGGGTTAACCAAAGGTGCCACAACACAAGACATTGACAAGGCATACGTGTCATTGAAAGCGTTGTTGGCACCTGCTAAACAGGCAAACAGTCCAGGTGCCACCGTGCAGTTGGAACAACTTGATACTGCCCGTTCCATCCTCACAGAGCGCACCCTGCGCACGGAGTTTGATGAGCGGTGCATCGACACCAAAAAGGATGCATCCTTTTCCGTGCGTGTTATGCCGAGCAAACGCGTGGTGGAGCGCCTAGACGAAGAGCAGGTTGTCTATGCGCTGTTGGAGATCATCCCGCGAACGACACAAAGCGGCAAACCGGAGAAAGAAGACGCCGGGCTAAACCTGACGCTTGTGCTCGATCACAGCAACTCCATGACGGGCATTCGCCTGGACCGGGTGAAGGTTGCTGCAACCGAGATCATCAACAACCTGTCCGACCAGGACATCATTTCCGTCGTTGGCTTCAACGACCGCGCAGAGGTGGTGATCGGCGCAACAGGCGCAACAGATAAGAAGGTGCTCGCCGCGAAAACACGCATGATGCGGGCGTCTGGCGGTACCGAGATGTACCAGGGGTTGCTAGCGGGTGTTATGGAAAACCGCAAGAACCTCCGCCAGGATCGAGTAAACCACATCATTCTGCTTACTGACGGCAACACCTACGGCGATCAGGACAAGTGCTTGGAACTGGCGCGGGAAATTGCGGAAGAAGGCATTAGCGTTAGCACGTTGGGGCTGGGCAGCGAGTGGAACGACAAATTCTTGGACGAAATTGCGTCCATAACCGGAGGGTCATCCGGCTTCATCCGCTCTGCAAGTGCCGTTGTCTCATTCCTCAATAACCAGGTGCAAAGCCTATCGAACATGTTCGCGGAACGCATGCAAGTTTCCGTAGCGGCAGCACCGGGCGTTGAAGTAGAAATGGCATTCAAGCTCGCACCCAGCCCCCAGCCACTGCCAGAAAGTGATGGGTTGATTCAACTGGGCGGAATGCAGCACGAGCGCCCCATTAGCCTGCTACTGCAATTGCAAATTCCAGCGGAATTGCCCGATCCTCGGCAGCTTCTGGCACGCACTGTTGTGACGGGCACCATGATGAGCACCCAATGCGTGCACACTGTGGCAAATGAGCTTTACATCGACGTGAGTGACAACCCTGCCTACGAAGACCCGCCAAACAAAATCCTAGACGCGCTGGGCAAGCTCACCCTATACCGTATGCAAGAGCGTGCAAACGAGGCGATTGACAGTGGTAACGTACGCGAGGCGACACAGCGCTTGCAGAATTTGGCAACGCGCCTGCTGGAAGTGGGGCAGGAGGAACTGGCAAATGAAGCGTTTACGGAGGCAAAACGCTTGGAGCGCACTCACATGCTCTCTGAAGATGTGCGCAAGACCCTGAAATACCAGACGAGGCATCTCATTAGCCAGAGCGACGACTGAGAGGATCGCACTGGATGATTATCTGCACAAACTGCGACCACAAAAACCGGGAAGGCTACCTGTATTGCGAAAACTGTGGCTTTCCCCTCGATACTAGCGTACGAGACCGAACCAGCACACGCCAACTTGAGCGGGACGACCCCGTTCTATCGGCAAAGGCGACCTGGGGAACCGCACGCCTATCGGTAACATCAGAGATCATCCTGCATATCGACACTGCACAAGAACCCGTCAAGCTTTCCACAGCAAACCGAACTGTCGTCGGTCGGCAAGACGCAACCAGTAACAGCTTCCCAGACCTGGACTTAATTCCGTTCGGCGGGCTAGAAAAGGGCGTCTCTCGTGTTCATGCGATGATTGAGCGCAGTGAAGACACACTGACACTTGTCGATATGGGCAGCAGCAACGGCACCTTCCTCAACGGGCAGCGCTTGGTCTCGAATCAACCGCGCGTGTTGCGGGATGGTGACGAAATTCGCTTTGGTAAGCTGGTGACGCGCATTTACTTCAAGTGATGCGCGGCTTGCACCCAACTTTCCCTGTATGTTAAATTCATTCGAAGTGACAGCGCTACTCAACGCATCCATCAGGTAAGAGAACATGATTACGCTCATTCTACACATTGCGAATTCAGAGCCAGTCAAAGTTGATGTGGAGGAAATGCCAAAGGCAACGGATGTTGCTATCATCGGGCTAAACCCCAGGGAACGCAACGACCGCGAACTCCCCTGGGTCGATGATGGTGTGACCAAAGTAATGTTCCCCTGGTGGCGCATTAACTACATTCAGGTTCTGCCAGACCCAGCGGAAGAAGTCGATTTCCCCGAACTGTTCCGCCCATAATGTTCCTTTTGTTCGTTACACCGGAGCATACCCATGACGACAAATGTACCCAACACGAACCAACGAGAACGTAAGCGCATTCTCGTTGTTGACGACGAGCCACGTGTCATCGGCTTTGTGCGGATGAACCTGGAGTTAGAGGGTCATCAGATCCTCGAGGCGCACAACGGACTCGAGGCGCTTGAAATCATCCGCACCAAACTACCAGATATGGTGCTGCTTGATGTGATGATGCCGGAGCTAGACGGCTTCGAGACGTTAAAGATGCTGCGGGAGTTCTCCAATATTCCCGTCATTATGCTAACTGCCAAGGGCGAAGAAAATGACAAGGTCTACGGGCTGGAACTGGGCGCAGACGATTACGTGTCTAAGCCTTTCGGTCCGCGAGAGCTTTCTAGCCGCATCAAAGCGGTGCTGCGCCGTGCAGAGATGCCTACGTCCTCACCGGAACAGGCAGTTCTGCAAATTGATGAGCGCCTGAGTGTGGACTTCAACCGACGTGAGGTGATCGTCAATGGCGAGCATATCAAGCTGCGCCCAACGGAGTATCGCCTGCTGTATCACTTGATCGAAAACGCGGGCTGGACTGTTCCCCACGAGCAGCTTCTAGCAAAAGTATGGGGCTACGAGTACCGCGACGAAGCACACTACGTGCGCCTGTATGTAAACTACCTGCGCGATAAGATCGAACAAGACCCGTCCGACCCGCAGTATATCCTCACAGAGCGCGGCGTGGGCTATCGCTTCGTGGACTTCCGTAAGAATTAGGTGGCACGAGACGAACATGAGCAATTTGGACAGCTTTCGTGAAACGCTCAACCGTGCGGTGAACGCCGGGCTGCAAGCAACTCTGCATGAGGCTTACCCGCTGTTGGATGTTTACCGCACAGAGGCGGCAGTAATTGTGCAAACCGCCTCAATCGACGGCTTAGACCCCAAAACGGTTCGCGTCGAAATGAATGGCAAAGAACTTACCCTCAGCGGAACCGCGCACGCATCCGGCGAGCGCCCCGCCGAGGCATACATCCGGCGCGAGCGCAAGTTTGGCGATTTCAGCCGCACCGTCACGGTACCCGTGCCGGTTAAGTCAACGGAGGCGCGGGCACGGGTAAAAGGCGGTGTCATCACAATTGAACTACCGCTCATTGACGATGAGCGCACAGAGGTTATCAGCGTGCAAACTGTGGACTAGCCTACCCGAGCTTCTACGCGGACGTATCCTCGCCCTCCTCGGTGGGCATGTGTTCCATGTGCAGCACGTCACGCTCCACCTCGTAGATCGCCGCCAGCGCCTCTTTGTCCTCATCCTCCAGGCTAGATAGGTCAATGGAGGTGCGGATCATCTCCTCAACATCGTCCACGCTCAGCACCTCCGCCTCAACCAGCTTGAGATACTCGTCGCTGAGTGTGCTGTCGAACAGGACGGGCATGTCGGTGCTTACAACCACACGCAGCCCTGCATCCTGCAAAGCGGGTATGGGTGACTTTTTGGGGTCATTTGCCCAACCATATGCTTTTGCACGAGCAACCCCCACGCTCACGCTTACCCCTTGGGACGCGAGTGCCGTTAACGTGTGTGGAGACTCCACCAGTTTATCCACATCAACGATCTGATTGAGCGACAGTAAATCAATCGCCTCGTCAACATCATCTTTGCTGCTCAGGTAAGCATTGCGGGTGATGTCCTTTTTGCTCGCTGTTGCAAACGCCCGCTCAAACTGGTCAAGCGTGGTCAGGTCATCATAGCCAGCGAGCACCACCCCCACGACGCCACCTTTGCGCGCGGTTGCACTGGTTGCCCAGCGCGCGATTTCATCGGCGCGGCGCGGCGTGTTACGGGGCAGCACCATGTTCCAGCGCATTTGCACGCCCCAGGCACGCTCGGCGCGGTCACGCCCATCGTTCAGTGCCGCCAGGAACTCATCAAATGTGAAGTCATTCGCCACATAGGACAGCGGATTTACCCCCACCTGCGCGTAGCGAACGTTGTCTTTGGACATCGCCACCCCCATGTCGTACACGGCACGGGTCAGGTCATCACCATAGCGAAGCCAGCTTCGCAGCATGCCCGCAAGCTCGTCCAGGCGCTTGTAGTCCGGCGTTTTGTATAAGTCCAGCCATTTATGGAAGCGCTTAACCTCATCGCCGATTTCATTCTGGTTGGCGAACATCAACATGGTTTCTCGCGGCACAGCACCTTCCAGTCGGCAGTGCAGGTCAACCTTGGGCAGCGCTCGGATGTAGCTTTCGACGGACATTCATTTCTCCTAGGGGCTTTGTCGTTATGGCAACTCGTGGAGGTTGTTGGAAGTTTCTTCTGGTTTGGTGGGTGCTGATTGTGTTTGCTGCCCCCGGACGCACGCCTCAATAAAGGCAAGGAACAGCGGCTGCGGGTTGTTTGGGCGGCTGAGGAACTCCGGGTGGAACTGTGTGCCCAGCATAAAGGGGTGGTCATGCAGTTCCGCGATTTCGACAAGCTGGTTATCCGGGTTCACACCGCTAAAGCCAATGCCATGCTCTTCAAACATGCTGCGGTATTCGTTGTTGAACTCAAAGCGGTGCCGATGCCGCTCCTGCACACGCTCAGCGTCGTACGCTTTCCTGGCAAGGGTACTCGCTTGCAGGTCACAATCATAAAGCCCCAGGCGCATGGTGCCACCCAGGTCAGTGATGCCGCGCTGTTCCAACATCAGGTCGATAATCGGGTGTGGGGTGCTCATTTCAAACTCGGTGCTGTTTGCTTCCTCCAGCCCCACAACGTGGCGTGCGAACTCAATGCACATTGCCTGCATCCCCAGGCACAAACCCAGGTATGGGACGCGGTTTTCGCGGGCATACTGTGCCGCGATGACCTTGCCCTCCACACCACGATAGCCAAAGCCGCCCGGTACAACAATGCCATCAACACCTTGCAGCGCATCAAACCCGCGCCCGCGCTCCAAATCACCAGAGTACACCCACTCAATTTCCAGGTTGCGCTCATGTGCGTTGGCGGCGTGCTGTAGCGCTTCCTTCACGCTCATGTAGGCATCGTGTAGTTCCACATATTTGCCTACAATTGCAACCCGCACGGGCGGTTTATCAGCCTTCATTTGTGCAATTAGCTCACGCCAGCTTGCTAGGTCAGGTTCAGGGGTCTCCAGGTGCAAATGCTGCACGATGTAGTCTCCCAGTCCCGCGTCTTCTAGCATCAATGGCACCTCGTAGATAAGCTCGCACGTTTCCAGCGGGATAACCGCCTCTTCCTCTACATCGCAGAACAGCGCAATCTTGCTGGTCACATCTTTGCTGACCGGGTGATCTGTTCTTGCGATGATGACATGCGGTTGAATACCGATGCCGCGCAGCTCACGCACGCTGTGCTGTGTGGGCTTGGTCTTTAACTCTTTTGTCGCGCCAATGTACGGCAAAAACGTAATGTGAATGTAGAGCGAGTCGCGCCGCCCCACTTTTGTGCGCATCTGGCGGATTGCCTCGAGGAACGGCTGCCCCTCCATGTCGCCCACCGTGCCACCGACCTCGACAATCACCACATCTGCGTCTGCTTCTTTCCCAACCAACACGATTCGGCGGCGTATTTCGTTGGTAATGTGCGGCACAACCTGGATCGTGCCACCCAGGAAGTCCCCGCGCCGTTCCTTCTCGATCACATGGCTGTACACCTGCCCGGCGGTGATGTTGCAGGCGCGGCTCAAGTTCTCGTCGATAAAGCGTTCGTAGTGACCCAGGTCAAGGTCTGTCTCTGCACCATCCGCTGTGACAAACACTTCCCCATGCTGGAAGGGACTCATGGTGCCGGGGTCTACGTTAAGGTAAGGGTCTAGCTTTTGGATCGTGACCTTTAGCCCGCGTGCTTTAAGAATGCGTCCAATCGCAGCGGCGGTAACGCCCTTGCCGACAGAACTCACCACCCCACCTGTGCAAAATATGTACTTCGGCATAACGTGTCTTCACCTGCATAACTGGCTGCAAACGCTGTCGACATCAAGCAAACAAATAGCGGGCAAGTTTGCCCAGTGCAACTTCCCGCGAACAACATGTATTTTAATGGGAGTGCGGCGCATAGACCGCCACGCTTACTTATTCTTAGACGAGACCCCCCAGGTCGTCTGCTGCTCTGCGCATGTCCAGGAAGATCAGCCCCAGCTTGGCACCCTCTCGCACCAGCGCCGTCAGAACCGCCTCATCACCGACAGACATCAAGATCACGTATCCGCCCGTGCCACGCACATAAACCTGATCCAGCATACCACGCCCGAGTTCCGTCGCAATGCGTTCACCGAGTGAGAGCATCGCAGCGGACATTGCCGATACACGATCTTCTTCCACACCTGCCGGCAGGGAAGATGCCATAATCAAGCCATCTACGCTCACCACCGCCGACGCTTCAATTTCCGGTGTGGTGGACTGCAACTCTCGCAAACGGTCAACCATCAACTCTGTACGCGACTTTGCCATAGTGGGGTACTCCTCTCAAATAGTGCCCGATGTGTAGCGATGTTGTAGAATTATGCGAAGGATAAAGCAATCATGATTTCGGCGCACCATCGTCTGATGATGCTTACGCTTAACAAGGAACACCGTTTATTATACCCTACACCGTGGGTACGGCAAGCATTCGCATGTCTCATAGCGCCAACGCAGGCAACCCGTTCGTCTTCCGTCAAAGACATGCCCCCTTAGCTATGGCATAATAGCTGTATCCCTTTCGCAGATCGACACCACCGGAGTCCTATGTCGAACTATCCACAGGAAACACGCCGCTCTGCAGATAGCAACAGCCGCAACCAAATCGGCTACGTGCAAAATGTCGCGGAGCGCATCGTGCAAAGCGTTGGGCAGGTTATCATTGGCAAGCGCAATGAAATTCGCCTGACCGTGCTGGGACTGATTACACGCGGTCACATCCTCATTGAAGACATCCCCGGTGTCGGTAAAACCATGATGGCGAAGTCTATCTCCCGTGCAATCGGCGCTAGCTTCAGCCGCATCCAATTCACACCCGACATGCTGCCCTCAGACGTAACGGGCGTCTCACTGTTTAACCAGCAAACCCGCGAATTTGAATTCCGTGCAGGTCCCATCATGGCGCAGATCGTACTCGCGGATGAGATCAACCGCGCCACACCGAAAACGCAAGCTGCCCTGCTGGAGGCGATGGAGGAGCGGCAGGTCACGGTGGATGGCGTCACCCACCAGATGAGCGACCCGTTTCTCATCCTCGCAACCCAGAACCCCATTGAGTACGAGGGCACTTTCCCGCTACCAGAAGCACAACTCGACCGCTTCCTCATCAAGATGCAGCTTGGCTACCCCAGCCCGGCGGAAGAACTCACGGTGCTTTCCGCCCAACAATATGGGCACCCACTGGACAACATCCAGCAGGCAGTGAGCGTAGAGGAGCTTGTCTCCGCACAGCGTGCCGTGCGCGATATTTACGTCGCCGATGAGGTCAAGCAGTACATCATCTCGCTGGTGAACGCCACCCGCCAACACCCCGACGTTTACCTGGGCAGTAGCCCACGTGGGTCGCTGGCATTGTTCCGCACATCGCAAACCCGTGCGGCAATGGCTGGTCGCGATTACGTCATCCCTGACGATGTAAAGGCACTGGCAGAGGTCACACTGGCGCATCGCATTATTGTTGGACCCGCAGCCCGCATCAAAGACATCACCGCCCGGACGGTTGTGCAGGATGTACTAACTACCACCCCTGTGCCGGGTGCATCCGCAAGGTAACCCAGGCAACCCTTATGTCGGCACGCCGCATTGCCCTTTACACGCTCATCACCGCCAGCCTTGTCGCTGGTCTGTGGTCAGGGCGTTCGTTCCTGTTCAATGTCGCCTATCTGCTGGGTGGGCTGCTTGCCATCGCCTACATATGGTCTTGGGGGTCGGTGCGCTGGCTGCGCATCGCGCGTAAAACCCCTGCACGTCGTGCCCAGGTCGGGCGCAACTTCGGGGAAGTGTTCACGGTCAGAAATCAGGCGCTGCTGCCGAAACTGTGGATCGAAGTGCGCGACCATTCCGACCTGCCCGGTCACCGTGCCAGCCATGTGGTGCCTGCGGTCGGTCCGCGTGGGCAATACCGCTGGTACGTGGAAACGCTCTGCCAGGTACGGGGCGAGTTCCGGCTGGGACCGATGACGATTCTCAGTGGCGACCCCTTCGGGTTTTTTCTCATGTCGCGCAAAATCGGTGCGACATCACCGCTGGTAATCTACCCGGCGACGGTGCCCGTGAACAAGTTCGAACTGCCCATGGGTGCTCTGTCCGGCGGAGAGGCAAGGCGTCAGCGCACGCATTTCGTCACGACGAATGCCGCCGGGGTGCGCGAATACGTCGCCGGGGACAGCTTTAACCGCATTCACTGGCGTACCAGTGCCCGCCGAGACAAACTGATGGTGAAAGAGTTCGAGCTAGACCCGCTTGTGGACATTTACATGCTGGTCGATTTCTCTGTTAGCTCGCTGTACGAAGGGGTGGGCGTGCAACGGCTGCGCGGGGACGGTCCGGTGATCCCGGTAGGTAGGCATCTGCCAGCGTCCACGGAGGAGTACGCGGTTGTCATCGGCGCGTCTCTATCCGGGCACTTCATCGAACTGAACCGCTCGCTGGGTTTCGTCGCCTACACCCCTGCCAGGGAAGTTCACGAGGCAGAGCGCGGGCAACGCCAGCAGACGCGCATTCTGCAAACACTGGCAACCGCACGCAGCAAATCCCCCTACACACTCGCCCAGGTGCTCACGCTGGAAACACCGCATCTTGCTCGTGGCGCGACTCTTGTCCTTGTCACCTCATCAACAGACCTGGATTGGATTGCTGAGGCGCAGATACTCGCCCGCCGGGGCATTCGCCCCATTTGTGTGTTCATAGACCCCGCCTCATTTGGTGCCCCGGTGAGCAGCGATGAGATCAAAGGGGCGCTTCGCCTTGCCAAGATTCCCTTTGTGCCGATACACTACCGAGACGACATCACCGCAGCACTTGCCCAACGCCCACAGCTATGACCGACCGCAACACAGGACTTGCGCCACACCCTATGCACAACCGTTACCTGTACGCTGCTGTTTTTGCCAGTGGCATGTGTACGCTGGCAATTGAACTGTCAGCATCCCGCTTGCTGGGCAATGTCTTTGGCACCAGTAACCTTGTGTGGGCGAACGTCATTGGCTTGGTGCTTCTCTACCTCACGATCGGTTACTTCATTGGCGGTTGGTGGGCAGATCGCTCCCCCCAATACACCACGCTGTACAAGATCATCATGTGGGGTGCCTTCCTCAGTGCGCTAGTGCCCCTCGCCGCCCGCCCGGTGCTGTTCGCGGCATCTCGCGCTGTGATCGATCTGCAAGCAGGGGTCGTGGTGGGTTCGTTCCTGTCGATTCTTGCGCTCCTGTCGCTGCCCGTCGTGCTACTGGGCATGGTGTCGCCATTTGCCATCCGCCTCGCCGTAACCAACTTGAACGATGCCGGGCGTGTGTCTGGGCGGATATATGCCGTTAGCACGCTGGGCAGCCTATTGGGGACGTTCCTGCCGACATTGCTACTGATTCCACTGCTGGGCACCAACCAGACATTCCTGATCTTTGCGGGCGTGTTATTCCTCGTAGGGCTGGTGGGGCTTTGGCAGCACCTTGGCAGGCGCAGCCTTCGTTACGCCTGGATGCCGACGCTCATTGTCTTTGTTGTTGGGCTCACTGGCGGCACAGAGCAAACCCGCGCTGCCATCTCAGAGGACTTCAAAATCCTGCATGAGGGCGAGAGCGGCTACAACTACATTCAGGTTCAGGAGCACACGCCCAGTGGCACGCGCTACTTGTTCCTCAACGAGGGGCAGGGGATTCACAGCCAGTGGCACCCCGACGACATCGTCTACACCCGCACCTGGAGCTTTTTCCTCACTGCGCCGTACTTCAACGCCCCATCGCATGCCCCCGCTGATGTTGAATCCCTTGCGGTGGTCGGGCTGGCGGCGGGCACCATTCCCCGCCAGCACATTGCCGTCTACGGCGACATCCCCATTGACGGCATAGAAATTGACCCGGAGATTGTCGACGCGGGGGCAGCATACTTTGACATGAACGCGGCACAGATGCCCAGCCTTACCGTGCACGTAGAAGACGGGCGCTACGGGTTACGCCGCTTAGAGCGCGACTACAGCGTGATCGCGCTGGACGCTTACCGACCGCCGTATATCCCGTGGCACCTCACCACAGTCGAGTTCTTTGAGGAAGTGCGCGACCGCCTGACCGATGATGGCGTGGTCGCCGTCAACGTAGGGCGCACCACAACTGATAGGCGCTTGGTGGAGGCAATGTCTGCCACGCTGCTCGAAGTGTTCCCGACGGTGCACACGATGGATGTTCCCGCCACCTTTAATACGATCCTGGTAGCAACGCAGCAACCCACCACCAGCGACAACCTCTCACAGAATTTGAGTGCGCTGCCAGCAGATGACTATCCGCTGCTTACACAGGCGCTGCAAAGTGGCGTAGACAGCTTGGTGCCCACCGTGAGCAGCGATATTGTGTTCACAGACAATCACGCCCCGGTTGAACTGCTCGTCGATTCCATCGTGTTAAATTTTCTTGTCAACGGCGAAGTGGAGTCTCTCCGTTAGCTATGCTAAACACACACTTGTCCTCTGCGTTAGAAAATCTCGCTCGCATCACCATCGCGGTTGCGGTGCCCATTCTGCTTGTAACCGTCGTGGTGCGTCTTGTGATGTCACCGTGGTTCTTGCAGCTTGAGTATAACCGTCCTGGCTTCCCGCCAGATGCCTACGGCTTCTCCCAGCAAGACCGGCTACAGTACGCGCCGGCTACGCTAACTTACCTACTGAGTGATGAACCCATCGAGTTCCTCGCCCAGCAAACGCTACCCAGCGCATTGGTACCCCCACACAAGTGCATCCCCGTGCCAGATGCCCCCGACGCGTGCTACATGTACAATGACCGCGAGCTACGCCACATGTATGACGTGAAGGTCGTCACCATATACACCTATCGAGTGGGCATTGCAGCAGCGGGGGCGGCGATCATCTCGGCAGTGTTCCTCGCACGCACCGATATGCCAACACTGCGTTCAGGATTAATCAGCGGTGGCGGGTTAACACTCGGCATTATCGGTACGATCATTTTGTTGGCGGCAACCGCCTGGGATGTGTTTTTCACGCAGTTTCACAGTATATTCTTTGAGGGAGATAGCTGGCTGTTCGCCTATGAGGACACGCTAATCCGCCTATTCCCGGAGCAATTCTGGTTTGACGCGGCGGTAACTGTCGGTGGGCTGTCCGCCCTGGGGGCGGTACTCATTCTCGTAGGGTGTTGGCGGTGGAGTGTTGCCAGCGATGCCAGAGTGGATGAGGCAGAGTCCGGGATGGATGAACTGGTAGAAGAAAGCGCATGATGACGCAAACAGGGTTGATGACATGGCTGAGCCAGAGAACTGGGGTGCGGCGCTGGATTACACTGCTTGTGGTGGGCATTGTGTTTATTGTCCTCGCAACCGTGATTTTCGTTGTCAATACGTTACAGACCGCACCGTCACAGGTGTGGTGGCTCAACACCATCATGGCACCCGTCGCTGCATTGCTCGGCGTGGGGCTTATCGGTTTCTCGCTGCGATCGCTCATTATCACGCTCACACAACCATTCACAGACAGCGCCACTCCCCTATCGGACACACTCGCAACTTACAAGTCACGTCAACGCGGACCCAAAGTGGTTGCGATTGGAGGCGGCACGGGGTTGCCATCTGCGCTGCGGGCAATGAAGGTACACACCAACGACCTCACCGCTGTCGTCACCGTCGCAGATGACGGTGGTAGCTCTGGCAGGCTGCGCCGCGATCTTGGTGTGCTCCCCCCCGGTGACTTGCGCAATAATATTGTCGCCCTCGCCGATGACGAGAGCATCATGGCGCAGTTGTTTCAATTCCGCTTCAAGGATGGAGAGCTAAAGGGGCACTCCTTCGGCAACCTGTTTATCAGTGCACTTGCCAGTATTACCGACGGCGGGCTAGAGACTGCACTCGTTGAGACCGGGCGCGTACTCAACATTCAGGGGCGGGTGCTGCCATCCACACTAGAGGATGTGAACCTGCGGGCGCAGGTGCGCCTACCCGGTAAGCCGCGCACCGTGACCATTTTCGGCGAGGCAGCAATTGGCGATGCGGGCGGCGTTATCGAACATCTGGAGATCGTGCCAGCAGATGCAGTCGGCTATCCCGGCAGCGTTGAGGCAATCCTCAATGCTGATATGGTCGTCATGGGTCCGGGCAGCCTCTACACCAGCATTCTACCAAACCTGCTTGTGCCAGACATTGCCAACGCGCTACGTGCCACAACCGCCTACATCGTCTATATTTGCAACGTGGCAACCCAGCCGGGGGAAACCGATGGCTACACCGTCGCTGAGCACGTTATGGCAATCGAGGGGCTAACGGGGCGTGGTGTGTTCCAGGCGGTGTTGGCAAACAACGTTTACCCCACCCCGCCCACTGGCGTCACGACGGACTATGTGCGCCCCGTACCAGAGAATCACCAGGCGCTTACCCGCTACGAAATTTTCTACACAGACTTGACCGACACCGACCGCCCCTGGCGCCACAGCCCACCCAAGCTATCTCGTGCGCTGATTGCGCTGTACGAGATGGAACGCTACGGCAGACCCCTAAACACACAACTCTTTGCACCACCCATCAAAACAAGCTAACATCAGTCACCGGGAAACAGAAGCAACCCGTCCCAATCCCCCTCATATTTCGTTACGGGTAGGAGAGCAATCCCTGTGAACAAACAAACCGTTCGTGATGCCGATTTCAACAATAAGCGTGTGCTTGTGCGCGTCGATTTTAACGTTCCACTCAACGAAGGCGCGGTCAGCGACGACACGCGCGTGCGTGCTGCCATCCCCACGCTCCAATACATCCTGGAGCAAAAACCGCGAGCACTCATCCTGATGTCTCACCTGGGGCGTCCCAAGGAGCGTGAGGCGAAGTTCTCACTAGCGCCGGTTGCACCTGTCCTATCGGGGCACCTGGGCGTCCCCGTCGCGTTTGTGGACGACACCGTGGGCGATAAGGTCAAAGCGGCGCTGGACGCACTGCCGGAAGGGGGCGTACTGCTCCTGGAAAACACCCGTTACTACAAAGGCGAGTCCAAGAACGACCCTGATCTCGCCCAAAAAATGGCAGACGTGGGTGATATTTTCGTCAACGACGCATTTGGCACCGCCCACCGCGCCCACGCCTCCAATGTGGGTGTGGCGGCGCACCTGCCCGCTTACGCCGGGATGCTGATGGAAAAAGAAATTGACTACCTTGCTACCGCCATAGAAGACCCGCAGCGCCCGTTCCTAGCGATTCTGGGGGGTGCAAAAGTATCTGACAAAATCGCGGTGATCGAAGCGTTGTTGACCAAAGTGGACGCACTGCTTATCGGCGGCGGCATGGCGAACACGTTCTCAAAGGCGCGTGGCTACGAGATGGCGAACTCACTGGTGGAGCAAGACGCCGTCGATATCGCCAAGTCTCTGTTGGAGCGTGGCGGCGACAAGCTCATCCTGCCCGTTGATTCCATGATTGGCGACGCCTTCAGCGCAGATGCCAACACCCAGACGATTACAATCAGTGATGGCGTGCCAGCAGACTGGGCAGTGTACGATATCGGTGCACAGACGATCGAGACATTCAAAGAGAAGCTTGCCGACGCCAAGACCGTGGTGTGGAACGGACCGATGGGCGTGTTCGAGCTAGACCCTTTTGCGAACGGCACCCGGCAAGTTGCCCTGGCACTCACGGAAATCACCGAGAGGGGTGCAACGACCATAGTCGGCGGTGGCGACTCCGCTGCTGCAATCGAGAGCATGAACCTTGCAGACAAAGTCACGCACGTTTCCACGGGCGGCGGCGCCAGCCTGGAAATGCTAGAGGGAAAAACGCTGCCTGGGCTTGCTGCCATCCAGGACAAATAACCGACACACGGCATAAATCACACACAAGGACACGTTTATGAGAACCCCAATCATCGCGGGCAACTGGAAAATGCACAAAACAGTGGACGAGTCGGTTGCGTTCGTTCAAGAGCTTGCTCCACACATCGCAGGTTTTGACGCGGTAGAACGGGTGGTGTGCCCTACGTATGTTGCGCTCAAGAGCGTTGCAGACGCGCTGGCGGACTCCCCTATCAAGGTGGGAGCACAGTCAATCCACTGGGAGGATGAAGGCGCCTACACCTCACAGATCGCGCCGAAGATGCTGCAAGGGCTAGCAGAATACGTCATCATCGGGCACTCAGAGGTACGCGCCTACCTTGCGGAAACGGATGAGCGCGTCAACAAAAAGGTGCACGCTGCCCTGGCACACGGTCTCAAGCCCATCGTCGCTGTGGGAGAGAGCCTGGAACAAAACGAAGCGGGTGAAACCGCCGCATTTGTCGGGCAACAGGTACGCGCCGCGCTAGAAGGCGTGACTGCCGAGCAGATGGCATCGGTTGTATTAGCCTACGAACCCATCTGGGCGATTGGCACGGGCAAAAGCGCTAGCGCGGATGTCGCCGATGACATCATTGGTGGCGTCATCCGCAAGGTAGTTCAAGAGCTTTACAGCGAGGACGTAGCAAGCGGTGTCCGCATCCAGTACGGTGGCAGTGTGAAGCCCAACAACGTCGCAGACTACATGGCAAGACCCAACATTGACGGTGCACTCGTAGGTGGGGCGTGTCTCAAGGTCGATGACTTCACCGAGATTGTTCGCGTCGCCGCTGAGCAGTAGCGCGGGGGTAGCTCAAGCTGTCCGTCGTTGAGGTTCTTGTACCTTGGTTGGTGGTCGCGGTCTTATTTGTTGTGCTGCGCCAGATAGAGCGATGGTTACACCAGCACATTTTTAAAGTGGGCTGGCTAGTGACCAAAGACTATCAGACCACCACCATACTTTACTACACATTTTTGCTGCCGGGCGTCGTGCTGCACGAGGTCGTCATATGGCTGATGGCGGGCTTCTTAAACGTCCGTGCCGACCGACAGATACAATGGCCCCAGGCACAGCAGATCGGCAAGCTCGAACACAGCTTCGTCAAGCTCCCAAAGCATACAAACCCGCTAAAGCTGGCGGTCATCCATGCGGTTCCGCTTGCCATCGCTGTCGTCATTATCTGGCTAATTTCCAACAACATCTTCGATGTCCAGGCGATACTCACCACCATTGCCCCCGGTACGCTCGATAGTGTTGTGGCAGGTGTACGGCAGCTCTTTGGCGTCGCAGATTTTTGGCTGTGGTTCTACCTGTCGTTTGCTATCGCCAATACCATGCTGCCAGACCTCAAATATTTTGGCGGTGTGCGTGGTGTCGGAACGATCGCAGGTGTTTCCACTGTCGCGCTTGCTGTCATCGGCGTTGGCGATGAGATTACCGTAACGGTGCTCGGTGGTCCGGTAGCGGCCATCATGAACGTGCTGTCCAGTACGTTTGCGGTTATCATCGCCATCAACCTGTTCATGATTGGTATTCTCGCCGCCATCGAGAACACCATCGAGATCATCACCGGGGACAGTGCGGACTTCCGCGATGGCAAGATGATTACAATGACCCGCGAAGAGCGCCTGAGCCAGCGCATGAAGGAGATTGAGCGCCAGCGTAAGGCACGCGAGCGCAAACGTGCGGAAGAAAAAGTGCCTATCGGTCCGCCGACGATTTACAAACTGCCCCTTCCTATCCCCGGCGGTCCTGGCGATGAGCGCATTACACCTTTGCAGCAGGTGTTGCCAGATGGTGATGAACAAACACCACCTAGCCTGGAGCGCCCCGAACGGGCTGGGGCGGCGGTAATCCCAGGTGAGCTACAGGGTGATGAGACACGGCGTTTGGGCACACGCCCACCCCGGATGGGCCTACCGTCCGGTGCGGAACATACAGATGCAGACGACAGAACAAGCGATTCTGAAGAGAATGATCTGGAAGATGACGAATAGCGACGCTTAAGCGATAACAAAGGACAAGTTACGACGCCTGCCGGGCGGCACGCTGGGTCTTCACATACTCCATGCGCTTGAGCAGCGCAAACCCCGCAATTGCCAAACCAAACATCACCACCAGGGCAATGAGCTTAAACAAGCGACTGCTTGTCATTAGCGTTAGCATACCAAACACTGTGCAGAACAGATAATACGTCAGCACAATCACACGCTGTGGAATGCCCATATCGACCAGCCGGAAGTGCAAATGTCCTCGGTCGCCTCGCAATGGGCTGCGCCGCAAAGAGAGCCGATTCACAACCTGCCAGCCCACGTCCAGCAGTGGCAATCCCATCACCAGTAGAATGGTTGCCATTTTTGCGCCGCCGATGATGCTTAGTGTGCCCAGCGAGAAACCCAGCACATAGGCACCACTGCTGCCCATGAACACCCTTGCCGGGTAGAAGTTGTACAGCAGGAACCCCAACGCAGCACCACATAGCGCCAGCGGCAGCAGGCTCACGCTGGTTTGCGCGGGTTGCAACCGATACGCACTGTGCACAAACAGCATGATGCACGCGATGATGCTTACCCCACTTGCCAAGCCGTCCAACCCATCAAGAAAGTTGACCGTGTTAATCATCAATACAATCCACAGCACGCTAACCACAACGGTGAACCAATGCCAACCACTCCAGTTAATTTGCTGACCAGTGAATGGGTTATTCACGGACTGAATAAAGATTTGGAACGCTACGGCGATACCCGCCGCCATGAACTGCCCTACAAACTGCCAGCGCGGCGGCAGGTCAAACCAATCGTCCAGCAGCCCGGCAGCGAAGATGACCCCCAAACCTAGCATGAGGCCCGTGAATCGAATGAGTTCCTTGGGGTCAAAGCGGGGCACGGGTGTAAACTGTGCAAGAACCGCTGCAACCACAAACGCGATGAAGATGGCGATCCCCCCCACACGGGGGACGACATGATGCCCTTTGCGCCGCCCACCCGGTTTATCGACCAGACCCATGCGCTGCCCCAGGAAGATCGACAGTGGGGTAACGGCAATCGATACGCTTAGTGCTGCACCAAATACCACAATAAAGCTGCCAACGTCACTGTTCATGGTATAGTTGACCCCTTGCCAGCGGCTTAGGTGCCGAACATCCGATCCCCCGCATCACCCAGCCCCGGCACAATAAAACCACGTTCGTTTAAGTGGCTGTCAATCGCCGCAGTGAAAATAGGCACATCCGGGTGCTGCCTGGAAAGATGCTCGATACCCTCCGGTGCGGAGATCAAGCTCATAAACTTAATGCGCTTGACTCCCCACTTTTTCAATACGTCTACCGTTGCCGTTGCAGAGCCACCCGTGGCAAGCATGGGGTCTAGCACAACGCATATTTCCACTGTGGGGTCATTGGGCAGCTTGTTGTAATACTCCACCGGGCGCAGGGTTTGCTCATCTCGGTACAGCCCGATGTGCCACACTTGCACATGCGGCAGCAGTGCTAGCACACCTTCTGTCATACCCAGCCCAGCACGCAATATGGGCACCAACCCGATTTCCTTAACGCGCTTGCCCGACGCTTTACCCATGGGGGTGGTGACGGTTTTCTCGTCTGTAGTCAGGTCTTGGGAAACCTCATACGACATCAGCATGGAGATTTCACGAGTCAGCTCTCGAAACTCTCGAAGGCTTGTGTTCACAACGCGTAGTGCGGTCAGTTTGTGCTGTACCAGGGGGTGTTCTGAGAGGTAGACATCTGCCACGAGCTTGTCCTTTGCTGTGCGTCCCGATAATCGTGGGAGGCATTGTACGTTCCATCCCTGTGCGTGTCAAAGCGACCTTTCCCCTTTGCACACCTGTTCGCTATACTGAACGGCAGGTTAACACACTTGCAGGAGATGCGGCATGGCAGATGACGAACGAATGGTGAGCGGCGGGCGGCGCAAAGATGACCGCGAGAACATTGCCCTGCGCCCTAAACTTCTCACCGACATCATCGGTCAGGATGCCATCCGCGATAATCTTGAGATCATCATCGAGGCAGCGCGTGCCCGTGGCGAACCAATTGATCACATCCTCTTCTACGGACCGCCAGGGCTGGGTAAGACATCACTAGCGTTCGTAATTGCCAATGAGATGGGCACCAAAATTCATGTCACTGCCGGGCCGACCATCGAGCGAGCGGGCGACCTCGCTGCCATTCTCACACACGTCAAAAAAGGGGATGTGCTGTTCATTGATGAGATTCACCGACTGGGGCGTGCCGTGGAGGAAGTGCTCTACCCAGCAATGGAAGATTTTGCGCTCGATATTGTGATCGGCAAGGGACCCGCAGCAAAGAATGTACGCATTAACCTGCCGCGCTTTACTGTCGTTGGGGCGACCACCCGCTTGTCCCTGCTTGCTGGGCCGCTACGTGACCGCTTTGGCGCACGCTTCCGCCTGGACTTCTACGACCAAGCATCCATGGAATACATCTTGAATCGCGCGGCAGGGCTGCTTGATGTTCAGATCACGCCAGAGGGCGCTGCTGCCATTGCCCGCAGAGCACGCGGAACCCCTCGTGTGGGGTTACGCTTACTGCGTCGCGTGCGGGACTATGCCCAAGTACGCGCCGATGGCGTCATCACGGGTGGGGTATCTGGCGAGGCGCTGGACATGATGAACATCGACCACCTGGGTTTGGATGACATTGACCGTCGCATCCTGCGCACGATCGTCGAGAAGTTCGACGGCGGTCCTGTTGGGCTGGATACCATAGCCGCCGCGATCAGCGAAGACCCGGGCACGATCATGGATGTGAATGAGCCGTATCTGCTTCAGTTGGGCTTCGTAGAGCGCACCCCGCGCGGACGCATTGTGCGGGCAGCAGCATACGAACACCTGGGCATCCCATACAACCTTGGTGACGACGACAGTCCCCAAAAGCTGCTTTTATAGGCAAGGATCATCATGAAAGTAAGTGACTTCGACTACGAGTTACCGGAGCGTTTCATCGCCCAAACCCCCACCGAACCGCGTGATGCGTCTAAGTTGATGCTGCTGCGCCGGGATACGGGTGAAGTCACCCACAAAGCGTTCCGCGACATTGTGGACGTACTCAACCCCGGTGATGTGCTTGTTATGAACAACACCCGTGTGATCCCGGCACGGTTACACGTCAACAAGGCGGAAACGGGCGGCAAAGCGGAAATCCTGCTGTTGCGTCAGCTCGACGACTGTCGCTGGCGTGCGCTGTTGGGGGGCAAGCGCATTCATGAGGATACCGTTCTCAACATCCCGAACACGTCAATCACCGCTCAAGTAGAAAGCGTACTTGACGGCGCAGAGCGCGTGATTGCGTTCAGCGACCCCATTAACGCGCTGCTAGGCGATGTGGGGCAAATGCCACTGCCCCCTTACATCCACAACACCAGCGCCGACCCAGAGCGCTACCAGACGGTATACAGCAGCCGGGAAGGCTCTGCCGCAGCACCAACGGCTGGTTTACACTTCACTGCAGATTTGCTTACCCAACTGCGAGACAAAGGTGTGCGCTTCGCCTACTGTACGCTGCACATCGGGCTAGACACCTTCCAGCCCGTTAAGGCAGACGCCGTGAAAGACCACAAAATCCACAGCGAGAACGCCGTCCTCTCTGCCATCGATGCCAACATCATCAATGAAGCAAAGCTGGCAGGCAAGCGTATCGTTGCTGTAGGCACCACCAGTGCCCGAACGTTAGAAACTGCCGCAATCCTCAGTGCAGGTGGCGACCCGGCAAATCCCGCTTCCGTGGAGGGCATGTGCCCATGGCGCCCTGTCATCGCGTTTGAGCAGGAGACACGGCTGTTCATCTACCCCGGCTTCCAGTGGCGTGCCGTGGACGCACTTATCACCAACTTCCACCTGCCCAAGTCTACGCTGCTCATGATGATAAGCGCATTCGCAGGCAGGGAAAATGTGCTGGCAGCCTATGAAACCGCTAAGCGGGAGTCTTATCGCTTCTTCTCTTTCGGTGATGCGATGTGTATCTACTAACCGTCTGTTGACGCCTGCACGCCTCCGCTATATGATATGAGACCATGTTGCCCCTCTCCTGGGGCACTTTGTTTGTCTTATCAACAGAATTCGCCGCCAATTTTCCCCGTTGTGGTGTGCCCAGCTTGGGCGATGCCTGCGGTGGCAAGCGAAGATTGGAGAACATAACCATGTATGCAATTGTCCGCAGTGGTGGACGCCAATACCGCGTAGAGCAAGGTCGCTACCTTGACGTTGAGAAACTGCCCTACGATGAGGGTGAAGCGATTGAACTGGATGAGGTGCTGCTCATCGGCGATGGTGACAACACCATCATTGGGCAGCCCACTGTAGAGGGTGCAAAGGTCAAGGCGACCGTGATGTCCCAGTGGCGTGCTAAAAAGCAAATGGTTTACAAGTACAACCAGCGCACCAACTATCGCCGTAAGAAAAGTCATCGGCATCACTACACACGCCTCATGATTGACGAGATTATCGCTTAGCACGCAAAAACAAACATAGGAGAACAGAGTAATGGCACACAAGAAGGGTGGCGGTTCCAGTAGTAATGGTCGCGATAGTAAGTCCAAACGCCTGGGCGTGAAGATTTACGGCGGGCAGTATGTTGTACCCGGCAACATTATCGTTCGCCAGCGCGGCACCAAGTTCCACCCCGGCAAGAACGTCGCCATGGGTAAGGACTACACCATCTTCGCTACTGTAGAAGGCATCGTAACCTTCGAGCGAATCCGTGGGCGTACGGGTCAAAAGCGCATCAGCGTCTACCCAGAAGCCGTGGCTGCACCCGCCGCTGGCGACTAGCCCACCGGCAGTAAACATCAACATAAAGTGCTGTATGGATCGGCAAATCGCCATACAGCCGCGCAAATGAGGAGAGCAACACCGCTATGAAAAAAGATCTACACCCCACCTGGCACCCCCAGGCGACTGTTGTGTGTGCCTGTGGCAATACCTGGGTTACAGGTGCCGCTGTGGAAGAAATCCGCACGGACATTTGCTCTGCGTGCCATCCGTTCTACACGGGCGAACAGCGCATCGTAGACACAGAAGGGCGCGTTGATAAGTTCATGAACCGTTTGCGCCAGCGCGACCGCATGAGTGCAGAAGTTGAAGCGCGTGAGTCAGCCAAGACCCCGCTCGACCTACCCATTACGGAGCTGGGCCTGAACAAGCGTACTCTAAACGTATTGCAGGAAAACGGTGTCAATGTCGTTCAGGACTTCCTGAACAAGTTTGCCGAAGAGGGCGACGAAGGCTTCCTCGCTATGAACGGTATTGGTCGCCAGGCACTTGCAGAGATTAAGAAGTCACTGCGCAACGCGGACTACGAAATCCCAGAGCCACAAGCAACAGAATAGCCAAACACTCAGCAATCCCCAACAGGCACACCTGATGTGCCTGTTTTTGTTGTATCTATTTAGTTCCCTCAGGAGCGTACTTTCCATGCGGCATTCGTTCGGGCGTATAGAGGTCATATGCGGCAGCATGTTCTGCGGCAAAACCGAAGAACTCATTCGGCGTGTGCGCCGTGCTGTTATCGCAAAGCAGCATGTCCAGGTCTTTAAGCCACGCCTAGATGACCGCTACGCGGCACATGGCATCAACAGCCACAATGGGCAAAATGTAGAGGCAACGCTCATAGACGCCCCACAAGACATTATCCAGTTGCTAGAACCCAACACCACCGTGGTAGCAATTGATGAGATACAGTTCCTCAATGCAGCAGTTGTTGCCATCGTAGAGCAGCTTGCGGCGCAAGACATTCGTGTGATCGTCGCCGGGCTAGACTTGGACTTTCGCGGAGAACCATTTGGTGCCATGCCGGAGCTAATGGCGCGGGCGGAAGAAGTCATCAAGCTGCACGCTATTTGTGTGGTTTGTGGGGAGCCAGCATCACGGACTCAACGCCTTGTGAACAACGCACCCGCTCAATATAACGACCCGGTTATCATGGTTGGCGCAAAAGAGGCATACGAGGCACGTTGTCGCCAGCATCATGTTGTGCCAGGGCACCCTAAGCGGGTAGCAACCATGCCAGCAAGCACCGATGCGCGTTAACTAAAACGGGCGATGGCTGATGGTTTCGTCCGATGGACCAATCGGGCGGATGATTTCAATCTGCTCAAACCCCGTAACACTCAGCTCGACAGTGCGGTTCTCGTAGTACCAAACCGGGGCGGCTTGCTGGTCAACACGCACACGAATCGGTTCCTGGTCAAACGCGACAATCTCCACGGTCAGCTTTTTGTAGGGCTGCTCGTATTCCCCCGCAACCTCACGCCGGATCCAAAAGCGATTGTTTACCCACTCCGTGGTGTAGCTCAACCAGCGAAACATCCCGTTCAGGTAATCCAGACTCTCGCCCTCATCCTCGTATAGGGTCGTCTCCAGGTTCCCTGGGAACACCCGCAGCCGCATATCTGCCGGGAACCCACCGCTAAGGTGCTGTTGCACCTCCCACATGGGCAACACACACCCCCCACGCACAAAAAGTGGTAAACGATCCAACGGTGCCTCAACAGTTAGTGTTTGCCCGCCCATGAGTGGCATTTGCGTATAGAAGTCGTACCACTCACCATCAGGCAGCACCACATCGCGCTCCGTTGCGCCCTCATCCAGCACAGGGGCGACCAGCAGCGCTTGCCCCAGCATAAATTGATCGTCCACATCGCGCAGTGCAGCGTCACGCTCGTTCATCATAAACATCGGCTGCACAATGGGCACACCCATATGCGCAGCTTTTGCCACCTGTGCATACAGATAGGGCATCAGCCGATACCGCAGCTCAATGGCAGCACGCATAATACGCTCGTACGGTTCGCCAAACGCCCACGGCTCCTGCGCAACCGTATCAATCGCCGTATGGTTGCGATAAAACGGCATTAACGCACCCGCCTGCATCCAGCGGGTGAGCAACTCGGCGTTGGTGTCCCCACGAAAGCCGCCAACGTCCGCACCCGTCAGCGGCACCCCACTCAGGTTCATGTTGAGCACCATCGGGATCATTAACCGCAGGTGCTCCCACGCAGAGGACACATCTCCCGTCCAAGCGCTTGCATAGCGCTGTGTGCCCGCCGTACCCGCCCGTGTGATGTTCACAGGGCGTTTGCCCCGCCTGTGACGCAGCAGCGCATCGCGCGTCGCCTGTGCCATCCCCATGCCATACACATTGTTTGCGCTTACATGGTTCCGCCCATCGGCATACCGGGCAGTGTCCGGCAGCGTTGTAGCTCCCGTGCTGACAAACACTGCGGGTTCGTTCATATCGTTCCATATGCCGTCCACCCCGGTGTTGAGGAGCGGTGCAAGCTGTTCCTGCCACCAATGGTGTGTATCTACCCGCGTGAAATCTGGCAGGTGAGATGTACCTGCCCACACCACCACGCGCAGCGGTTCGCCGTCCGCCGCCTTCACGAACACATCACGCTCTATACCGCTCTCATACATTTCGTAGCTGGCTTCGACGCGCACCCCCGGGTCAATAATGGGCACCACACGAAAACCGCTCTGGTGCAGCCTATTCACCATCCCGGCAAAATCGGGAAAACGCTCCTCGTCCCAGGTGCCCACCTTGAACGCATCCATGTAGTGAATGTCCAGGTACAGTGCATCACACGGGATGTTTCGTTGTCGGAATGTCTGCGCCAGGTCTAGCAGTGTTTCTTGCGGATAGTAGCTAAAGCGACTCTGGTGATAGCCCAGGTACCACAGCGGCGGTAGCTCAATCTTCCCAGTGATGTTGTTGTAGTTGCGCAGCACGTCTATGCTAGCCGCACCACTCACCAAGAAGTAGCGAAGGTCTTCCTGCTCTGCGGTGAACAGCAATTGCCCATCACCGTTAGCGTCAATATGAACAGTACCGCGTGCCGGGTTATCCCACAGCACACCATACGTGCCCTGTGCGTGCACCCCCAGGTAGAACGGCACACAGTAGTACAGTGGGTCGGTGCCGGGGTCACAGTTCGGTTGGTCGGTGTTCCACATAGTGTACTGCCCGCCGCGCAAATCCAGGCGATGAGCACGCTCTCCCATCCCATAACCTGACTCATCTGCCGCCAGCGCCATGGAAAGTTGCACAGCGCCCGTGTCAGCGAGAAAGAACTCAGTGCGTCCCCCACCAAGCAACACACCTTCAAGCGAACGCAACTGAATATCTAGCGGTGCCAACCGCACCCAGCAAGCAACCTGCCCTGTGCTGATGACAAGCGTGTCGTCTTGCTCCTGCACCTCAAAGGCAACCACTTGTGCCGGAGCATCGACTGTGAGATAAGAATCGTGCTCCTCGAAGCGGTCATCTTGCCGTGCCCACACCCGAACGCTGTACTCATCCCACCAGAACAAATCAATATTGCCCTGCTCACACTGGAGCCTTACGCTTCTGTCATAAACTTGCCACGAGATAACTTCACCAATCCGGTTCCATGATGCAGCTCGCGCTGGCGAGGCGTCAGAAGATAGACGCTGTTGTTCAACAAAGTACACTTCGTAGGTCTCTACGTCATCTACGAGCGCATCGCCCCCCAATGCCCTGAAGAATGCAATCTCCGCCGACTCCCCTTGCTCCTGTGCCATGGGGCTACGCTTCCCAGAAGAACGACTGCTGAACCCACTGCATCGGGTCTACAGGAACGCCGTGCACCCATAGCTCCCAGTGCAGGTGAGCACCGGTAACGCGCCCGGTAGACCCGATCGTACCGATGACCTGCCCGGTTTCCACTAGCTCGCCCGGCGCGACATAGATGTCTGTCTGGTGCCAGTAACCCGTGTACACGCCCCACCCATGGTCAATCATTGTTGCATTCCCTCGGACGTTCAAGCTGTCTGCCAGCACAACGCGCCCCGGTGCAGGCGCTAAGATAGGCGTCCCTGGCGCACCAGCAAAGTCGGTACCGCTGTGGTACCGATCGAACGCACCACCATTGTAGGAGCGTCGGGTCCCAAAACCGGATGTAATCGCCGCCGCTGCCGGAAGCCCCATTTTCCCGTTGAAGTATGCCTGTAGTGTGAAGGTCTGGGTCGCATCGCGTAGGAGCGCCATTTCAGCGTCCTCGACATTCTCGTTCAGCAATCCATCGCGCCCCTCAATCAGATTGATTCGCTCACTACCGTACACACCTGTCACCACCTGTATATCAACACTCACCTCAACCAGAGCTTGTGCTGCGGACGTGACGGTCAGGCGTAGTGGGTAAACGCCTGCTTCCGTGAATGTTGGGATGCCAATCCAGATCAGGTGCCGTGTGTCCCCATCTTCGGACACAACCCGTAAATCCTGCCCGAGGAACGTGCCTGCGATTGTCACCGCTTCATCTGTGCGGATGCGCACCTGCCCGGTCTTCCCTTCAGAAAAGACCAACGGCGCTACGCGCAGCATGTTCACGGGGGCGGGCAGCGTTTCAGCAATATCCGGCGGGGCAACATTGGGGATGATTAGCTGCTGACCGGGGAAGATGCGCGTTGGGTCTGTAATGCTGTTGGCGAGGCTTACGTCGTTTACGTTGCTTCCGTACGCGGTGGCAATTCGGAACAGCGTCTCGCCGGGCAGCACTGTGTGCAGCAGGTAGCCGTCAATGCTTAAAGGTGTATCTTGCTCCGCTGAGACATCGCCATCCGTTTCGATGGGTACGGTCTCAGTCTCAGTAGGGGCAGCTACAGGAGTCACGTTCGTTCCGGGAGCACCTGTTTGCGCCGCCAAATCAGGCACTAGTAGGCGCTGCCCAACCTGTATGTTTGCCGGGTTTTCAATACCGTTGATCGCGGCAAGCTCTTCAGCCGTCAAACCATAGGTAAGCGCGATGCGGAACAGGTTCTCACCGCGCTGCACCACATGTATCGAGTAGCCAGAATCCGCATCACTACCCGCAGGTTGATCCTGTGCTTTCACAACTACGGGGACACACAATACAACCAGCAGCGCAAACCGCCAAATGGGAAGATTCATGCCCCAACTCGTTTATCAAACTGCAATACATCACCCACCTGAACACGCCCAAGCACGTCTACGTTCGCTTCCAGGTAGTACTGGGCGGGCTTGGCAGGCGCATATGCCGGACGCCATGGCTTCGCAAGTTTTTTGTCCACAACCGCGCCCTGTGCATCCAGCCACACCACCCCAATGCTAAAGAACATATTCAACATGTGAATCGACGTATTCACAACGCTTTCCCCACGGGTCACGAACAGCAACCCTTCGTCCTGGGGTAATCCGCGCCGGAACTGCAAACCTCGCAGGTGGCACCAGTAACTCGCGCACCACCTCACACGCGGCAGCACCACCTCATCGGTGTTGGCATTGCGTAAAACACGATAGTCCGTCATGGGATGATTAGTTGCTGTCCAGTGAAGATGCGATTCGCGTTGACAATGCCGTTCGCACGAATGAGATCAGATACTGAAACATTGAACAGCAACGACACACGGAACAAGTTGTCCCCTGGCTGCACCACATAAATGCGCGGTCCCTGCGGGATTGGCGTCGCGGTTATCACAGGTACTGCCGTCACAGCAGGGATCGGCGTCGTGGTTATCACGGGGATCGCTGTCACAGCAGAGATGGGTGTTGCAGTAATCACAGGGATTGGCGTCGGCACGACCGCCCCAGTCGGTACCACGAGCGTCTGTCCCGTGAAGATGCGGTTCTGGTTCACTATGCCGTTTAGCTGCGCCAGCGCAGCAGCAGTGGTGTTAAAGCGGCGTGCAATACTCGTGAGCGTATCGCCGGGCTGCACAATATACGTGTTGCCGACTACCTGGGTTGGAACCGATGTTGGCGGAATCGCGGTGACGTTTGTGCTTGGGGTCGCCGTAATAACAATCACAACCGATGTTGGCGTTGGCGTAGCAGTGATATTGGTGCCTGCCGGAACGGGAACAACAAGGCTCTGCCCCACAAAGATCAGCGAGGAGGTGTTTAACCCGTTTGCCTGCTGTATCGCCGTGACAGAACTGCTGTAGCGTGTCGCCAATGCAGAAACCGTGTCGCCGCGCTGCACAACATGCGTAATCGTATCCGGGAACTCATCCGAGATCGGTGGTGTGGTTGGCGTTACCGGGCTAGGTGTAATCTCCTCCACCGTGTCCGGAGTGGGGCTTGGAGCAACGGTGGTTGCTGGCTCAACTGTTTCGTCAGTCGCTTCCTCAGTTTCGGTTGGCTCATCCGTTGCAGGACCGTCACCCTCCACCGTCAGGAAGGAATCATCCAGATATATCCGGCTCGTCTTAACAGGGAAGCCCACCCGCGAGCGCACCCATACCGAAATCGTATCCGCCTCCGTAATGGCAGACACCGTATACAGGTTGTACGCATCGTATTGTTCCTGCCCAACAGACCAGATAATGTCTCCGCTGGTACCGTCAGTGCCACCAGTCGGGTCAATACCCACGTCAATGATGACATCGCCGTCGTTCTCACTCACATCTTCGTCATCCAAGCTAGATGACCATACCCACACATACACCCCGAATGTGACTTCGTTGCCAGCACCCACGCTGGGCACTACCTGGAAAACCCCACCCGTATGCGTTGCGAAGAACGACTCAAACTGCTGCGCATTCCCGCCGGAACGCACACGGTCAGCGCGGTCTGCTTCGGAATACTCCGGCTGCGTGTTCTGGAAATCAGGCTCGTCCGCTGTGCGCTGCACGTTCCAGGCATCCCAACCGTTCGCAACCTGCCGAGACGGGTTGCCGCCTTCGTCGGTGTAGGGTTCTTCATAGCCAGGGTTGGTCAGCAGGTTATCTGACTGTGCAAATGTAACTGAGATGAGTGCAGCAACTGTGAGAACGATTGCTACAGGCGTGTACCATAGCAGCTTTTTCATGAATACCCCCGGAGAGTAGTGGGTCGCCCGGAACCCTGAAATATAGTGGGAGTCTACCACAACCCAATTCCCTATGACAAATCCATCCACGAGCAGGTACCGATGGCGCTTATCATCGTGGTTGTGTACACGTTCGTATTGTTGCCTCAAGCGTTTGTACCGATGATGATGAGCGCCATACCAATTTCGCCTACTATCCACTACCATGCCAGCACTAGTATATGTATGTGACTACGCGAAATGACAGCACATATTGGTCTTTGTACAATCACTTTATACTTACCGGAGTCGCAATCGCTAAAAGACAAGCGTCGCGTCATCAAATCCATCATCAATAAACTGCACAATCAGTACAACGTCTCCGCAGCGGAGATTGACTACCACGATAAAGTACAGTCCGCGCAAATTGCATTTGTCACGGTGAGTAACGAGGGCAAACACTCGGAACGGGTGCTGCGCAACGCTTTATCCTTCATCGAAGAAAGCTATCCGCAGGCACAAATTACCCAGGAAGATATCGAACTGATATAGTCAGTCCCAAAAATATGAAGCTTTCCAGCTACGATACCAAGCAGTTGCTCAGCCACTTTGGCGTTCAAATACGTGCGGAAGTCCCACTCAGCGACAGGGACGCGCACAGCATCGTGAAAACACTCCATGAGCACAACATCAAAGACTATGTCATCATTTCCGCCGATGATGACGCAATTACCCTGCGTGTCGATCATCCCCAAACCGAAGCGTTGCTTACCGCTTTCCTAGAACAGCATGACACATCATCACTGACTACGCGAAGCCTAACTGCGGAGCCATGGCAACCTTCGCAGATCAACCTCAGCGCCCAAATCCGCACCGATTACATCACGGGCAAGCTCATGTTGCAGGTCACTCACTGGAGCAACCAAGCCATGCAAGCGCACAAACAAATCAACGTCTTCCTGGGCGTACGTGAGTACCAGATGCGCGACATCGCTAGCGACATCAACCTCCCACGTGAGTACTGGCGCACATTTGCGAACATCATGCAAAAACTGTTGGAGTGCTACATTGCCAGCGATGCTGCGTTGCTGCGTCTGGACTCACTGACTGCGGATGCCCAAGGCGAGTTCACAGTGTTGCAGGCGCAGATGACAATTGACGATTACGCGCTCTACCGTCAGGGGCATTTGCTAGGGCAGCTTGCCAACAACCACATGCCGGAAAACCAGACGCACACCATGGCAAACAACATCTTCCACACACACCGCAGCGCACCTATCAGCATCATCACTAACGACGCAGGCATGTGCCTTAAACTCATGGACGGCATCAATATCTTGCGCTACGGCGACAGCGTGCTGCCCGCAAACACGCTTGAGATCGGCAACCACTACGATGCAGACACGCTGACAACCGCCGTTTTCACCGCAACCCGTAGTGATAACACACTGACGCTACTGCACCTCTTTTGCAGTGTCCCTACAGCGGAGGAAACCACACAGTATCTATTGAATTGGCTATACGAAAATGCGCTAGAAAACCCGATGGTTGTTCATCTGGCGGGAATAGGCGCGGCGGGCAGCCTGCGCTTGCTAGAGGAAAAAATAATCCCTAACCTGATTATCAAGCACTATCCAGTGGAGGCAGCACAATATACCGCCGATTGGGTGAACCAGCCCTAGAGGTCTAACAGCGTACCCAGGTCATCTTTTTCTGCAACACGGAGTGCAATCCCTGCCGCAACCGCGTCCTGAACCGCCACCCCAACCGACTTAAAGTACGTGATCTGCTGGGGTGAGGTGCGCCCTGGGCGCGTTCCATTGATGATCTCGCCGATCTCAGCATGTATGTGAGACTCTGTAATCTCGCCGGATTCCAACGGCACCAGCAAATCCCCTGCCTCTGCCATCACCGCCGCGCGGGAGTCCACCGTGACCAACGACCGCATAATTGTTGTGGCATCTACCTCTTGCATCTGGGGCGTAAACGAGCCAACAGCATTCACATGCGTTCCCGGTCTTAGGTCGTCGCCGTCAAACACAGGCGTTGCCGATGTAGTCGCCGCACACACGATGTCTGCGTCCGCTACCGCGCTTTTTGCGTCCGGCACCGCCACCACATCTGACGGAACGGCACCCTGCCCCGCCATCTCCTCAGCAAATCGCTCGGCATTCGCAGTGGTCCGGCTGTACACCCGAACCTGCTGCACATCTCGGACGGCGCACACTGCCTCTAGCTGGGTCTTCGCTTGCACCCCACTGCCAATAATAGCGACGATGGACGCATCTGCGTTTGCCAGCACATCCGTCGCGGCACCCCCCCCAGCCCCGGTACGGATCGCCGTCAACGATCCGCCCTCCATCAGCGCAAGCGGTTGCCCCGTTGCAGAATCCAGAACAAGCACCAGTGCGAAGATTGTGGGCAGGTTACGCTCAATGTTGGTGGGGAAGACGGACACAACCTTCACCGCAAGATCACCCGTATCACCGACATATGCGGGCATCACCAACGTCGTGCCATTGGACTGAACACGCCCACGCAGCGGCGTCACCGCTTTCCCGGCAGAAAGCTGGGCGTATGCTCGCTTCATGCCGTCCACGGCATCCTTCATCGGCAAGGCGTGCCGCATATCCCCGGCAGACAAAAAGCGCACCGTGCCCGGCATCAGTTAATGCCCAGGTACGCTTTTTGAACCGTCGGGTCTTTACGCAGAACATCTGCGTCATCTGCCAGCACAATTTCACCTGTCTGGATCACATAGCCACGGGTGGCAACCTGCAACGCCATATGCGCGTTCTGTTCCACCAGCAGCACCGTTACCCCCTCCTGATTAATCCGCTCAATCGTGTCGAAGATCGTCTCCACCAGCACAGGTGCCAGCCCCATCGACGGCTCATCCAGCAGCAGCAGCCTCGGCTTGGACATTAACGCCCGTGCCATTGCTAGCATCTGCTGTTCACCGCCGCTCATCGTGCCCGCAAGCTGGCGCTTACGCTCTCCCAAGCGCGGGAACAACTCATAGGAGCTTTTCAGATCTCGTTCAATGCCCGCCCGGTCATTCCGCTGGAAGGCACCCATCTCCAGGTTCTCCTGCACGGTGAGCTTAGCGAACACACCGCGCCCCTCTGGCACCAGGGAAACGCCCTTGCGCACCAAGTAGTCTGCCCGCTTACGCCCCACTTCCTCACCGTCAAAGTACACACCGCCCACACGAGGGTTCATTAGCCCGGCAACAGTTCGTAAGGTTGTTGTTTTCCCCGCCCCATTACCGCCGATGAGCGTCACCACCTCGCCCGGCTCTACCGTAAATGAAATCCCCTTGAGCGCGTGGATTTTGCCGTAGTAGGTGTGCACATCCTGAACTTCCAACAGTGACATAACAAATCCTCTCGTCGTTTAATGCCCGTTTAGATCTCAATGGTAGAGCTTGCAGCGGCACCTCGCCCCAGGTACGCCTCAATCACATTCGTGTCACTCTGGATGTCCTGTGGCAACCCCTCAGCGATCTTCTTGCCATAGTCCAGCACAGTAATCTGCTCAGAGATGCCCATCACCACCCGCATGTCGTGTTCAATCAACACCACGGTAATGTCCAGTTCATCCCGCAGCCGCCGGATGAACTCTGTCGTCTGCGCGGTTTCACGCGGGTTCATGCCCGCCGTCGGCTCATCCAGCAGGATAAGTCGTGGTTTGCTCGCAAGCGCCCGCGCAATCTCAAGGCGACGTTGGTCACCATAGGGCAGGTTTTTCGCAATGTAGTCGCCCTTGCCCAGCAGCCCCACAAAGTCCAGCAGTTCCCGCGCCCGCTCTTCGGATCGTTTGTTCTCCTGCCTTGTGTACGGCAGTCCCAAAATCGCACCCAACCAACTGGAGCGCAGGTACGCCTCCTGCCCCACCATGACGTTTTCGATGACCGTCATATTGCTGAACAGGCGAATGTTCTGGAAAGTGCGGGCGATGCCTGCCCGCGTAATCTGGTCGACAGACCGCCCGTTCATCACGCCACCGTCGAACAAAACAGCGCCCTCGTCAATCTGGTAAAACCCGGTAATGCAGTTAAAAAACGTTGTCTTACCCGCACCGTTCGGACCGATGATGCTGGAGATCGACTTGCGTGGGATACGCACATCCAGATGATCGACTGCGGTCAGCCCGCCAAAGCGCTTGGTCATGCCATCGGCTACGAGGATGTAATCGCCGTTATCGTGTGTGTTTTGCTCAGCCATATCGTCCTCCTCTACTTGACCGTTGCTTCACTGTCTGATGACCCTGAGTTGGGCGCGGATTCATCTCCACCGCCCCCCCGCAACGGGTCATCCTCATCCTCAGATCTTATCTCCCGGCGCATAACCTGCGACGGCCACAACCCCTCTGGACGCGACACCATCATGAACACTAGCAGCGCCCCGTACAGCAGGAACCGGAACTCCGAGAACTCGCGCAGTAGCTCTGGCAAGCCAATCAGTACAACTGCACCAACCACAATGCCCGGAATACTGCCCATACCGCCAACGATAATCAGGCTTAGCACGTTGATAGACACCAACACGTTAAAGCTGTTCGGGAAAATAGTGCCCAAGCGTGCCGCAAAAATCGCCCCAGCAAGCCCACCGGTAGCCGCACTAAGGGTAAATGCCAGCAACTTGGAGCGTGCGGTATCAATACCCATTGCCGATGCGACGTCTTCGTCCTCCCGAATGGACATCCACTGGCGACCAACACGCGAGTTGTTAATGCGTATAGACACAAACAGCGCCAGCGCACACGCCGCCAAGATGATGTAGTAGAACTCCTCTGGACTGTCCACCACAGCAAGCTCATTCAGCCATTCGAGCGGTGTCCCGGTCAAAAAGGCAAACTCTGGGTTTGGAATAAACAGTACGCCCTGCGCACCACCAATTACCGGGCGCAGCGCATCGGAAAGGGCGAGCTTGCCGATAATCTCGCCAAAGCCAAGCGTTGCAATTGCCAGGTAGTCGCCGCGCATTCGCAGTACGGGCACCGCGAAGATAAACCCGGTAAACATCGCCACCAGCAAGCTTACGGGCAGCACCAGCCAGAAGTTAAACACACCCACGCCTAGCTTTTCCTCAATGCCAAGCGGACCTGTCGATGTGAGCACGCCCATCACATAGGCACCCACAGCAAAGTTCGTCACATAGCCCAAATCCAGCAGTCCCGCCAAGCCGATAGCGATATTCAGCCCCAACCCCATCAGGATATACAGCCCAATGTTGTTGATCACTTCGCTAAGGAACGTGCCTACCAGCCAGGGCAACACCAGCAGGAAAATACCCAGTGCAGTCGCACCGCTGCGCTGTACTGTTTGCTGGCGACCGCTCGGCAGGCTGTGGTAGCTGCTGCGGATCGTCTGCGCATTGTAGATCCATAACCCCGTCAGCAACGTGGTTAGCAAAAAGATGCCCACCGCACCCACAAGCTTCAGCTCGTCGCGCCGGAACACCAGCTCAATCGCATCCCTGGGCACAAACTGGCGCAAAACTAGTGTGACCAATTCTCCAAGCAGCCCTACACCGATAACCACACCGATGCCCGTCAGTAAAGCCTGTCGGGGGCGTTCTGGCAGCAAGATCAACGCAGTGCCAAACAGACTACCGAGCATTGCGAAAATCACGAACATCAGACTGCCCAACAGTCTGCTTTCGTTGTCGAACGTCAAAATTTCCATCAACTGGCGCGAGATGTTGACGAATATATCGCGAATATCCAGCGTGCTGCCGATGAGTATAAGCACCAGTACAGGCACCGCAGAAACCGCACCCACAAACGCGCCGTTCAGCAGCAGGGTTAAAACGGACTGCCCATCTGCCTTTGCCCGCCTCGCAGTTACATACCCCGCGATGATTGCGGGCGCAAACAGGATAATCTGCCCCAGCGTGAGCCAATCGCGCACCACTTCGCGCTCATTAAATGTTTCTACCATCCCAACGGCAGACGTGTACACCACAATGATCCCGGCAATCAACGCCGCCCGCACAAGCGGTTGCCAGTTCCACGTCATTTGCGCTTGCGCGACCTGTGTTCTCTCTAGTGTGCCCTGTGCCATAGTGTTGCTCCCTACGCCTTCTTCTCTGCCAGTCGTTCGCCCAAAATACCCTGTGGGCGGAAGATGAGCACCAACACAAGCATTGTAAATGCGATCACGTCCTTAAGCTGGTTTGCGCCATCAATGCCCAGCCCCGTGAGCACAAGGTTCGGACCGACCGCTTCCACAACGCCGAGGAACAGCCCACCTACCATAGCACCCAAAATGTTACCGATACCGCCCAGCACCGCTGCCGTAAACGCCTTAATGCCCGGAATGAAGCCCATGAAGAAGTTCACACCCTGCGGGCGGTACATACCGTTGATGACCCCCGCCGCACCTGCCAGCAAACCGCCAATCGCAAACGTGAACATAATAACACGGTCGATGTCGATACCCATCAACGCCGAAACCTCTTTGTTCTCGGACACAGCACGCATCGCCTTGCCGATTTTGGTGCGCTCTACCAGCCAGTACAGCCCAAACATCAGCACCAGCGCGGAGAAAAACACCGCAACCTGGCTCACTGGGATAGACAAAGTGCCCACAGTAAAGGACGTGGACAGCGCATCAACGGTCGGGTATGCCTTAAACCCCGACCCATACAGCCCCCGGAAGGTATATTGCAAGAAGAAAGACGCGCCAATAGCAGTAATCAACGGCACGAGCCGTGGTGCCCCTCGCAGCGGGCGATACGCGATGCGCTCCAGCAGCACCGCAATCGACATAGAAATTAACCCCGCAAACACCATCAACAGCGGGACTGCCAGCCACGGCGCACTGTTCAAAAAGCCGATGCGGTCGAAATACGCTGCCAGGAAGTACGCAGAAAACGCACCCGCCATGTACACCTCACCGTGCGCAAAGTTAATCATGAGCAGAATGCCATACACCAGCGTGTACCCCAGTGCAATGAGCGCGTAAATGCTGCCCTGCGCCAACCCGGAGATAACCAGACTAATCCACTGCTCTCCGGTGAACTGCTGCGTGAAAAATATCGTAATTCCCGCACCGATGACAACCAGCAGGATGATGACGACCCGGATTCCATTAATAAAAAGATCGACCCAGGCGTACTCGTCCATTTGCTGTGGCAGCGCCACCCACAGCACAACAAGCAGTATCGTGCCGTAGTGCAGTGCCCACCCGGTGAGGCTCGTACCGAGCACACCGCTCATGCCGGGTTCTAACGCGCCAGCAAAAGGCACCGGTATATACGTGTTAATAATTAAACCAATAAGCCCAGTGAAAACACCAATAATCGCGGCGTTGGCGGGGTTACGCCCGCGCAATATTCCAATAAGTGGGGTGATGAGAAGACCAATGAGTACGTGCATGATAACCTGACCTTGTATTTGACAACTGGTGTCTCGTCACAGGGACGGCACATGCGCCGCCCCTGCATAAAGATAGCGTACAGGCACCTATTGCAATGTGAGTCAGTCCCGTCGGACTGACTCACACAGAAAGTCTTTACCTGTACAACATTGCAGGCAAAAGAGACGACTTACATCTCTTCCATTTCCATGTCCGCCGGGCTCCAGATCGACTCCGGCGGCCAGTTGCCCTCAAGCTCTGCCTCGGTCAACTGGAAGATGCCGAGTGCTTCACCTGTCGCGCAGTCACCCGTTTCAGAGCAAGTCAGCGTACCCGTCAGCCCTTCGAAGTCGGCAGTTGCGGTGATCGCATCGCGCAGTGCCTGGCGACCGATAATCAGTGTGCCGTCCTCGCCCTCAACAGCAATCTCCTCAACGGCGTTGAAGATAATGTTCGCTGCATCGTAAGCATGTGCATGGAACACCGACGGCGGAACGCCACCAATTTCTTCTTCCCACTTCGCCAGGAAATCGTCGTATGCTTCACCGGTGATGAGCGGACCAGAGAAGTACATACCCACAGACGCCTCACCCGTGTTCTCCGGGAAGCTATCGACGAGGATGCCGTCTGCGCCCATCAGGATCGTGTCTTCCAGCCCAGCAATGTCTGCGGACTGAGCAGCGATGAAGTTACCCTCCGGCTCAAAAATCGGGAAGTACAGCACGTCCGGCGGGTTGGATGCGATCTCGGTCAGGATAGCGTTCATGTCGGTGTCACCCACGTTCACAGCACCCTGGAACGTAACCTCGCCACCCAGTTCTGCGAACGTGTTCGCAGCAACTGCCTGCAAACCGTCAGCATAGGGGCTACCGTCATGGATGGTTGCCAGCGACTCCGCACCCAGTTCATTAAACAGGAACTCTGCTGCGATGCGCCCCTGGAACAGGTCGTTATGCGCGGTGCGGAAGAAACCCGGCTCGTAAACGCCGCCATCTTCCGGCAGTGCCGTCAGCGTGGGGCTCGTTGCAGATGAGGAGAACATAATCATGCCCGCCTCGCTAATGATGGGGAGTGCTGCTGTTGCTGCACTGGAGCAGTTGGTGCCGATAGCAGCGATCACGAACTCATCTGCTGCAACACGCTGTGCCGCCGCCTGACCACCCTCTGCACTACACAGGGAGTCTTCACCGACCAGTTCAATCTCACGACCGAGCAGTTCGCCTTCGCGATCTGCAATGGCAATCTCGATACCCCCCACTGAGTCCTCACCCAGGAACGAGGTCGCACCGGAGATCGTCAGCATGTACGCGATCGTAATCGGATCGCCATCTTCCAGTACAACACAGCCAATCTCGTCCTCACAGTCCTGTGCCAACGACATCGGCGCTACTGCCAGCAGCAGCATGAGTAACAACGAAAAAACCGTCACCTTCTTCAAAATTTCTTTCCTCCACGGAGATTTATCACAAAAGTCACGCTGCCCATTTTTGGGGCGCTTGTGCGCCTTAATATAGCAAGATCGCATTTGATTTCAAACTTTAATCCTGCCAACACTACGGCATAACAATTGTATGTTCTGCTCAATGGGATAAACAGCGTACTGACTATTAGACCGCATTCGTGCAAACTCGCAAGTTCGCCTCATTAACTTCCAAGACTTGATTAACCTGTTCGCATGTGGGCACCTGCCTGCCGCCCCCACGATTTTGCACCGCCGCCGCCCCGCAGGCATTCGCCAGCGTCGCACATTCCGCTAGTTGCCAACCACGCATGTGCCCCAATACATAACCCACATCGAAGCAGTCACCAGCGCCGATTGTGTCTACCACGTCCACGCCAAACCCATGGAATTGGTGCGCCTTACCATCGTGGAACACGCGGCACCCACGCTGCCCTGCTTTCACCACCACAAACTGCGGTCGCCTGACCAACAACTCATACACATCTCCGCCTGTGAGCGCTAGCAAGCTATCCAATTCGTCGTCCGTCAGCAGCAAAACATCTACGCTATCTATCATCCACTGCACTTGCTCCGGCGTGAACTGCCCCACAAACGGACCTGCATCAAAACACACCGTCGTCCCCAACTGATTCGCTGTTCGTACAGCACGCCGCGTCAGATCACCCGTGCAGTTTTCTAACAGGCTGTGCCCCTGTGCAAAAACCGCATCGGCAACAGCAATTATATCGTCAAGCGCTGCGGGGTACGCCATCGCCGCGCCCTTGCCGTACTCACCCACAAAGGTGTGTGCTCCCGTAACAGCGTCATGGAGCGCAACGACCAGGGTTGTAGTTGCATCCGCCTGCATCTCCACAAATGTTGTATCCACCCCCTCAGCCTGCAAAACACGCACTACCTCCGCACCAAACAAATCGCCCCCGACTGTGCCCACCGCCATCACCTCAGCGCCCAAGCGCCGCGCACAAATTATGAAGTTGCACGCGCCACCGGGTTCAACGCGGCGTCCGTTCACCGCCTGATGCACCCCAGCGGTCACTGGTAACCGCACCGGCAGTAAAACATCCAGCGCAAGATCGCCTATGGAAATAATCTTTGGCATAAGACACCTCAAGTTGAGTGCGTTTGTTTTCGCTTGCCATCTGGATATAATGGTTGCGCATTAGCAAGCAGTCCGTAGACGGATAAATCGCATGTCGGTAAGAACGCTATACTTCACTCGCATTTGTGTGCTCTTGTGTGCAGCGCTGATGCTTCCACTGGGCACCGTCGCCGCCCAAGAAGAGGCAGCGCTACGCATTAAACTGGTTATCAATGGGCAGCTTGGCGACAAATCCTTTTTCGACTCCGCACAGCGCGGCGCAGACCGCATCATGGCAGACTTCGACGCACAAGTGGACACAATCGAATTGGGTCACAACCCGGCGAACTGGGAAACGGGTTTGGACGACATCCTGGCAGACACAGCAGCCTACGACATGCTCATCCTGGGCACCTTCCCAATGGTGGACTTCCTCGCCCCCCGTGTACACCGCTACCCGGACAAAGCGTTTGTGCTGTTCGATGCGTTTGTCCCCTATGATAACCCGGATCTGTGCGTGGCAGGCTGCGCTAACGTGTATTCCATCACCTACGCACAAAATGAGGGGGCGTTCCTCGCCGGGGTGTACGCTGCCGCAGTCACCACGAGTGACCTACCCGGCACCAACGACGCAGCGATTATCGGTGCCGTCGGCGGGCAGGAGAACCCCGTGCTGCAAGATTTCATGCTGGGCTACAAGCAGGGTGCCTGCCTCGTAAACCCGGAAACCACCGTCATTATCCAATATGCAGGCACATGGTCAGACCCCGCGCGTGGCAAGGAGATTGCGCTTGCCTTGTACGAACAAAACGCTGATGTCGTGTTCCAGGTCGCAGCAGGTACTGGCATCGGCGTGTTTGAGGCAGCACTCGAACAAGAGCGCTATGCCATCGGTGTGGATTCCGACCAGGCACTTGCACTCATTGAGACCGACCCGGAACAGGCGCAGCGCATCCTGACCAGTATGCTCAAAAACGTAGACAACTCACTGTACCGCACGGTCGAGCTTCACCTCGAAGGTGAACTGCCACTAGGGGAAACAGAGGCACTGGGCATCGGCGAAGGCGGTGTAGGGCTTGCCGAGAACGACATCTACACAGAGCAAACCCCCACTGATGTCCAAGCGCTGGTTGACATGGCGAGAAATGCCGTGCTAGACGGTGACATTGAGGTGATATCCGTCTTCGGCGAAGATGCCGCCTCGCCCAATGCAACCTGCGACGATATGCCACCCGCCCCAGACGTGTTCACCCCATAGCGACGCCCATGCCCCACCTGCGCATCTGCAACCTGACCACACAATACCCCAACGGCACCCGCGCCAATGACAACGTGAACCTGACCGTCCAGCGCGGTGAGGTTCACGCACTGGTGGGCGAAAACGGCGCGGGCAAAACCACACTGATGAACGTCCTGAGCGGACTCACGTCGCCAAGCTCCGGTGAAATCTGGCTTAATAATCGGCACGTCACCATGAATTCACCCGCTAAGGCAATCCAGTTGGGTATCGGCACCGTACACCAGCACTTCACGTTGGTGCGGTCGTTCACCGCCCCACAAAACATCACACTCAACCGTGAACCCACCCACACGTTCCTGCCATGGACGGATCGCACCCGCGCCACTGACCTCACACGCGAACTCAGCGAACAGTACAACCTGCCCGTTGATATGAACACCCCAGTCGGTCAACTGTCGCTAGCGGAGCAGCAGCGTGTGGAAATCCTGAAGGCGCTGCACCAGGGAGCGAAGCTGCTCATCCTGGATGAGCCAACAACCGTGCTCACACCACATGAAACTGGGCAGCTATTCAACGTAGTACGCAGGCTAGCGGAACAGGGCAAAAGCGTGATCTTTATCTCGCACAAACTCCCAGAGGTCTTTGCAGTTGCCGATCAAATCACAGTCATGCGGGCGGGCAAAACCGTCGCCACATCTGCCACAACCAACCTAACCCCAGCGGAGGTACGGCGGCAAATGTTCGGGCAAGCTCAGCAGGAACCGGGGCGGTCACCGCACACCCACGGGGCACCCGTCCTTCGTCTGAGAGACCTGTCCTATGTCAGCGCGAACGGTCAGCAATGCACCCACAACATCAACCTTACCGTCCACGCCAGCGAAATCATCGCTATCGTCGGCATCGTTGGCAAAGGTCAGGCACAGCTAGCGAACCTAATCACCGGGGGGCTGCGCCCTGCCAGTGGCACGATACACATCAACGGCGCGGACATGACCGGGAAATCCATTGCGCAGTACCGCCGCGCCGGGGTTGCTCACATCCCAGCAGACCGCACGCACAACGGCATCGCCCAGGGCGCGACCGTGGCGGAGAACCTGTGCGGGAGCCGCTACCAGCAGTTCGCACGGTTCGGGCTGCTCAACCGCCGCCAGATGAAACACCACGCAGATAGCCTGATAGATACCTATAAAATCGCCGTACAGGACAGTTTTGCTCCGGCGGTAATCCTATCCGGCGGCAACCTACAAAAGCTGATCCTCGCCCGCGAACTGAGCACCAACCCAAGCCTGCTGGTTGCCGTCTACCCCACTCGCGGCGTTGATGCACAATCGGTGGCGTTTATCCACAAGCAACTGCTCGAACAGCGGGCAAGCGGCACAGGGGTCCTGCTTATCTCGGCAGATTTGCTCGAAGCGCTCTCACTAGCAGATCGCATCATGGTCATGCGCTCCGGCAGGATTGTTGCCGACCTGCCAAACGACGGCACCACCACAGAAGCAATACTCGGTGAACACATCACCCATGCCTAACCGGGCACATCTAGCCGCTGTTGGTGCGTTCTGCCTGTGTGTAACGGGCGCAATCACGTATCGCGTGTTCGGCGGCGAGGCACAGGCGCTGCTGAACACGCCCGGCTATGGGCATATCCTGGTGGTAAATCTACTCATCGGCGTGAGCATCGCCCTGTTTGTGCTAGAGCTGCGCGGCGCAGCATGGGCAGTTCTCGGCACGGTGATAGCCGCCTTACTGTTCGGGTATGCGCTGACAATTGTGCTCGGCATTGGGGGCGGCACACTGTCCGCCGCGATTGCGCAGGCAACCGATGCCTACCGTGCGCTGCTGTTCGCGCCTACCGAACGTCCCAACCGCTGGGCAATCTGGGTGCAGGATGCAACGACGCTCACACTGCTAGGGCTGGCGTTTGTGCTGGTGTTTCAGGCGCGGCAGTTCAGTTTAGGTGCGGAAGGGCAGCTTTACTTCGGTGCCCTGGCAGCAGGTGGACTGCTGCTTGGAATAGGCAGCTACATCGCTGGGTGGATACTACTGCCCCTTGCGGTGCTTGTTGCCTCGCTCAGCGGATTTTTGTGGGGTTTGCTGCCCGGCACACTAAAGGGATACCTCGGCGCAAACGAAATCGTCTCCACCCTTATGCTCAATGTCGTTGCCGCACGGTTCTACGAGATGGTGCTCACGTTCCGCCTCCGCCCGGAGAGTGCCAGCATCATCGCCTCCGCCTACTTCCCTGCTCAGGCGACGCTTTCGCCGCTGCTGCAAAGCGGTGGTGCCAACGTGGGCGTCTACATGGCAGTTGCGGCAGTTGCCGTCGCTTGGCTGCTGGTGCGCCGTAGCGTGTTTGGCTACGAATTGCGTATGGTCGGGGCAAACGCAGACTTTGCTACCCACGCGGGCATTCCGACCCGCCGCACAATCGCACTCGTGATGGCAGTGAGCGGTGTGTTTGCCGGGCTTGCCGGGCTGCATCTCGCCGCCGGGGTGCACAGGCGGCTCGTGCTCAACCTATCACCAGGGCTGGCATTTGAAGGCGTTGTGGTCGCACTCTTAGCACGCAATAACGTGCTGGTTGTGCCGTTTGCTGCCCTGCTTTACGCCTATCTGCGGTCTGGGGCACAGTTCATGGAGCGCGACACCAACGTTAGCTTCGAGATTGTCGGTGTGGTGCAGGCGCTGCTTATCCTGCTCATCTCTGCACGGGTGCTGGCAAAGCAACGGCGGCAACCTACCTGATGCCACCTGAACTCGTGCTGCAAAACCTGCTCAGTGCGTCTTTCCTCGCGGCTGTGTTACGTGTAACCACCCCAATCCTGCTACCTGCCCTGGGCGCACTGGTGACCGAACGCGCCGGGGTGCTCAACATCGGTTTAGAGGGCATGATGCTCGCGGCGGCGTTCACAGGCGCAGTAACCAGTGCTTACACAACTGCATGGGTGGGGCTGTGTGCTGGCATCGCAGCGGCAACCGCACTTGCCTTGCTGCTTGGCTACTGCCACCTGGAACTGGGTGCAGATCTGTTTCTGGCGGGCATCGCCATCAACATATTGGGGGCGGCAGGCACAGCAGCATTTATGTTCGCCCTAACCGGAGACAAAGGCAACACCAGCAGCATTGCCACGCTGCAAATGCCGCTTATGGTGTTACCCACATTCATTCAAACCGTCCCCCTGATAGGCACCACCCTGGACAAACAAAACATCATGACCTGGGTTGCCTTCCTTGCCGTGCCCGCAACAGCCTACATGCTGTACCACACACCGTTTGGTGCCCACCTGCGTGCCACCGGAGAGAACCCACACGCAGCGACCGCAGCGGGCATCCGCACAAAGTGCGTAAAGTACCGTGCCTTGGCGCTCAGCGGATTGTTCGCCGGGTTTGGTGGTGTTTACCTCAGCATGGGCTACCTGGGCATGTTCCAGCGAGATATGACCGCCGGGCGCGGCTACATTGCGTTGGTGGCACCATTGCTTGGCAGGGGCACACCGGGCGGCACGCTGCTCGCCGCCCTCACATTTGGCTTTTTTGATGCGTTAGGGGTGCGGTTAGGCTCGCTGGCGGTGCCGCCGCCGCTCGTGCAAATGCTGCCCTACCTTGCTGCGGTTCTAGCACTGGTAAGCTACGCGCTGTGGCAGCGCATCGGGCACACAACAACACCGCAGTCGCACATCCGCAAGGTGTTTAGCGTCGGTGGCATCATCACAGGCGTGGTTCTGGTGCTTTTGGCGGTGTGTTTGTTCGCCGTGCCAGCAGGTTTTGGTTTCGCCAATCCACATCGACTAGGGATCGCTTTGCTATCCACTGGTGTATTGGGCATTGCTGCATCCGTAACGCTGTTGAGCATCTGGCAGCAACCACAGGCGACCCAATAACACCGGTCAATCAACCCCACCACATCGCCTATTCTGATGGCAACAACCATATTTTCTCCGGCGGCAGGTGCAATGTAACCACGTCGCCATCGCAGAACACACTTGCCTGCCCCGGTGCGGTCGTCGCCTCAATGATGTCATCACCTACAGCGACCTTAAAACGTGTGTAGCGCCCCATGTAGATGCACGTGGCAATGCGCCCCCGCACAACATTCTTTATCACCGATTCTGTAATTGTGACAGCTTCCGGGCGGATGCTCATCACCACATCGCCGTCGGGCACGGGGGTGCGCGTCACATGGAACTCACCCACCAAGGTCGACACGGTGTTACCCCGCAACTGCCCTGGCACAAAGTTCACGCCACCAAAGAACTTTGCAATTCGCAAAGACCCCGGCACCTCGTAAAAGTCCTCCGGTACCGCATACTGACGCAGCGCACCGTCGAACATCAGCGCGATTTTGTCCGCCAATACAACCGCCTCTTCCTGGTCATGGGTGACGAACAACGTTGTGATCTTCAACTCGCGCTGCACCCGCCGGATGAGTTCGCGCATCTCATCACGCAGGTACGCGTCCAAGTTGCTCAGCGGCTCGTCCAGCAGCAGCACCTTCGGTTCGATGATGAGTGCCCGTGCCAGCGCCACGCGCTGCTGTTGCCCACTCGATAGTTCCTTCGGGTGTCGGTTTTCCAGCCCAGGTAACTGCACCAAATCCAGCATGTCGCACACACGGCTGCGGATGGTCGCTTTGTCCACGCGGCGCATCTTTAGCCCGAAGCCGATGTTGTCGGCAACATTCATGTGTGGGAACAGCAGATAGTTCTGGAACACCATCGCCGCGCCACGTCGCTCCGGCGGCACTTGCAATATGCTCTGCTCATCAAAGCAGATGTCACCCGATGTAGGATGCAGCAAACCGGCGATCATCTTCATGGTGGTCGTCTTACCACTGCCAGACGGACCCAAAAGCCCGGTCAATGTGCCAGATTCAACCGTGAAGCTCACATCAGAAACCGCCTCAACGCCACCACCACCAAACGTCTTCGTCAAGTTTGCCAGGGTCACTTTTGTCATGCTGCACACCCATTTCCTGCTGAGAATTTGCACGCATTATACCCCGACGGCAAAACGCAAAAAGTCAGGGCAGTGTATGCCGCACCCTGACTGTAGCGCACATCGCGCCCTCACACTGTATGCCCAGCTACGAGGACGTGAAAAGCTTGTCGAAGTCCTTCGTTACCGTTTCCGAATTTGTGTCTTTGAGTTCGTCTGGCAAACCATCGCTGTGCGTGAGCACGATCTCTTGCAGCTTTTTGAACGTGCGGCGCATGTACAGCCACACCATGCCCACCTTGTTCGCGCCCTGCCGCTTGAACACCACCGTAAAGAACAGGTCTTGCCCTACGTTGGCGGAGTAGCAATCGTGGTTGATGCCCTCCTGGTACGTCACATAGAGCGGTTCATCGTCCGGCAAATCGACCACTTCGTTGTTGTTCTTCTTATCGAAAATCTTGTCTAGCTCCCGCGCTGTAGAGAAGCCACCTGCGACCAGCGCAACCAGAGAGTTCAGGTCAATGCCCATCGTTGTGCCCACATGTGTAATCACATGCCCGGACATATCCGCCATCACTGCAAGTTCCGGGCGCACCTCGCCGCGCAGGTCGCCCAGCACCGCGTTAATCTGCCGTAGGCTCTCGTCCGGCATGATCAGGATGCCATCTGCGCCAATGGCAATGTGGTTTGTATCGGAAAGGGCACTACGGGCAATGTTAATCAAGTTCTCGTTGCGGAACGGCTTCGTGATAAAGCGGTAAACGCCGATTTTGCGTGCCGCCTCTTTAACCTCGTCCGTACCATATGCAGTCATCAGCACCAAGCGTGTTTTGCTGTGGTGCTTTTGGATGACCTGCAAAAGCTGCAACCCATCAATGTTCGGCATCTTCAAATCGCTAATGACCAGATCGGGCGAGTTTGACTTGATGTGCTCAAGCGCCTTCTCCGGCGAACTCAGTGCGACGATGCGATACCCATCACCCAAATCTGCCAGCCCCTGCTCCAAAAAGCGCAGCACACGCTCGTCATCGTCGATAATGAGTATTTCTTTTGTTTCTGTCATGTTCAGTTATCCCTTGGTACCCACAACCAATTTACCCTTGCGTGCCACTTGGCAAGGACAAGCTAATCACATTTAAATCAGACTCACGCTGAATCCGAATCTTGCCACCGTGCGCCTCTGCAATCGGCTTCAGCGCCGAAAAACCGAGGTTGGAAAGCCCATTTGCGTCCACAAAGTTCGGCTTGAAGAGGGCAGCAATGTCATCCTCCGTGAGCGCAGGTCCTGTATCCCGGATGAACAACTGTAGCTCCGTTGGTGCACTCAGCCGTGCGCCCACAGTCACATCCCCCCGGGGCGCAGTGCGCTCAATCGCCTGCTCCAACATAATAACCAACCCCCGGTTAAGCGATTCCGCGTCACCGTTAATCGTTGGTAGCTCGTCCGGCGCATCGTAGTGCAAATCCACACCCCGCCGCTCCGCCTCACCTGCATACGTCATCACCAGCGAGTTCAAAAGCATATACGGCTCAACTGGTTCCAACGAATCCTGCACCTGTTCCAGTAGCTGCTGCATGTACTTCACTTCGTCAATCAGCAAAAGCAAATCACCAGAGCGTGCCACAAACTGTTCCAGTGCAGAACGTGCCTTCTCGTTAGTCGCGCTAGCCATGCCCGCATCCAGCACACGATCCCGCAGGTAGCTAATTTCCCGGTTGATGTAGCCGAGCAGTTCTACGCTGATGTCCGGCACTTCGATAGTCGGCGACTCCCCCGGCGCTTTGTTGCCGCCCACGGGTGCCCACGGGTCATCCCCCGCAGCAGACCCGTTCTCGGTTGGCAGTGGTGGGAAATCGAAGTCCATATCCAGCTTAACCGCCAGCGACTCCAGATCAAGCGCGTCCAAGTCCAACTCACTCGCCTCACGCACTTCAGGCTCGTGCTGCGGTGTGTCTTGCACGTCCGGTTCCGTGGGCACCAACCAATCAAAACTTGCCAGCGACGACATATCCATGTCCAGCAAATCCATTGGGATATCCAAGTTGGCGCTGCGGTACGCGCTCTTGAGTTCATTGGCACTCAAGAAACCTGCGCACACATGGCAGCGCGTGGTGAATTCCCCGTCAGATTGATCGCCCGCTGCCTCAAATGTGTAGCCACCCACATTGATAGTCACGATTTGATACTTGATGTTATTTCGCGGTATCGCACCGAAGGTTTGGTCGCGCCATTTAATGCCAACCGCGCCCATTGCCTGCTGCACCGCACGCAGTTGCTCGTTGCCGCTAGCTTCTAGCGCACCGCCCAGCCAAGAACTGACCAACCGCGCCGGGAACTGCGCAACAAACTTACTCACCAGCGCCCCAGCAGCCTGATAACTGCTGTTCGGGGGGTTTAGCGGGGTGTATGCCTGCCCGTGGTACTGCGACAGGATCACACGCGCCATCTCCACCAGCGGTTCGTCGATGCTCAGCACCACACTGTACCGTCGCCCCTCCTGCCTGCCGATGAACACAACCGGGATCTCATCGTCATCATTGACGATAAAATACTCCGTAAAGATAGCGTCCTGGGGCGTGACCATGTGTGTGTCCCAATTTGACGATTCACTTGCCGGTGTGTCGTCCACAAAGCGCACCCCTGCCGGGATTTGAACCGGGGCGTTCGTCAACAGGCGCACAAACGCCCGTTTGGTACCGCCTTCTACCAGGGCATCCAGCAGAAAACGTGTCATCCTCTGGAATTCATCTTCGCCGATCATTGTCCCCATGTGCCCAGTATAGGGACGTACGGCATCGTAAACAGAAAATCCTGTTTCTGATATCATCGCATCTCCACCTTTTCAGAAACTGGCAGCCAGACCGTGAACGTAGACCCACTGCTCGGCGAACTGACGATCGTGATTTTGCCACCATAGCCCTGGATAATGTTCTGGGAAACCGCCAACCCCAGCCCAGACCCATCCGCTTTAGTCGTCACGAACGGCTCAAAAATCGTGTCCAACACATCTTCAGGGATGCCCCCACCCGTGTCCGTAATAGACACAGCAACACGGTCATCATCCCGCACAAAGTCACTGCGGATGGACAGCGTACCGCCGCCCTGCCCCATTGCCTCAATCGCGTTCAGCACAAGGTTCAGGAACACCTGCCGCAGTTCATGGGGTAGGCAGCGCACCCGTGGAAGCGGGCGGGTGAGTTCCAATTTACTTTGCACACTGCTGTTACGCATCATGTGCCCGACCATGGTCACTACCTGTTCCAGCAGGTCATTCAGGTCAATGTCTTTCGGGTGTTTGTCCGGGATGCGGTGCAGCGTTTGCACCCTTGCAATCACCTCACGAATCTGGTCGATAGACTCCTGCACAACCTTCAGGTTTTCCCGCACATCCTTGTCCGCATCCAGCAAACGCGAGTACGTCAAGTCCAGGCAGCTCTGCGCAATTTGCAGCGGGTTGTTCACCTCGTGCGCTACAGAAGCCACCAAACGCCCCAGCGCGGTTAGCTTTTCCGTTTGCACCAACCGTGTGCGGTACAGCCGCTCGATCTGGAGTGACTCCTGTGCTTTCTGGTGCAGTTCCGCGTTAGAAACGGCAATCACACTCCAGGACGCGAGATTGCGCAGCCGCCAGGCATCTTGTGTGGAAAAGGTAACGTGTTCCAGCGGATTAACCACCTGGATAACACCAATCGGATCACTTTGGGTGCTCAGCGGGACACACAGCGTTTGGTATACACTGTAAAGCGGGAACAGCTTATCCTCGTTGAAGTCACCCACAATCGTGCTCTGGCGCATCCCCAACAGCGTTTGCGTCAGGTATTCTCCCTCTTCCAAGGGTATGCGCTCTTTCAGTGGCGCCGGGGCGCCGCTTTGCGTTTCCACAACCAACGCATCGTCCCGCCTCAGCCAGATCACCGCCCCCTGCGCGTGCACGATGTCGCGTGCGCTGTTCGCCACCAAACTGAGCGCGTCGCGCAAGTTCAGTTGCTCCACAATCGCCCGCCCCAGCACATCAAACATCTTCAGTTCCGACGCATACTGCTGAGACTCCATGAGTGAGATCTGCTGGATCCACACACGGGCTGTGATATTGGCAATCTCTCGCAAGATCACACGCAAGCTCTCAGTCGTGGCGGTCTTCAGGTGAACGAACATGCCGCCGATCACGCTGCCAGCGATGAACGGCACCCGCACCCAGCGCGACAGCGGCTCACGGTCGCTGAATGCGATCTCCGTCAGGTACGCCTGGGTGTTGTCGTTCGGTTCGTTGTACCAATACATCCACCGGAACAGCATATCGTCATCAAACGAGAAAATGCCCACCCGGTCGCAGGGGTAATTCGCAATCAGGTACTCACTCATCATGTTCAGCACGTCCGTGTCGGAATGTGCCAACAACAACTGCCGCCAGAAAGACGCGGGCAAATCGTTCTCCCACTCCTCCCAAAAGACCTGTTCGATCTTCGCCGCCGCCTGCTGCATGGTAAATGGGTTAATCAACTCATTTTGCCTGGGCGGGAAGGATGGCTCTGACACAATGCGAATCGTACGCCTATCCCCAGGAGGGTTTAGTTGCGGGTTGTTAACAATGTCCGCAATCACGAAGTCCGCACGGGTAAGCGGCGGCACGCCGTCCTCCACCACGATTGGGTCTAAGCCCATTTGCTTACACAACCGGAACAGCACCTGCCCCAGCTTGTGGCTTGGCGTCAAGATGTAGGTCTTGGGTGTCGTGCGATTTTTGCCCATAGTTACGTGTAGCCTGCTAATTTTCCAACTAGTGCAAAACTAAGAACGGACCGACCATTTCGTTTCACTCTCACCTGCCTGCTTGTTCAGGTAGCGGGCAAGCGTAAACAAAAAGTCCGACAGTCTATTGAGATAGGCAATCACAGGCGTGTTGATCTCTACCTTCGTGCTTGCCTCTACGGTCAGTCGCTCCGCCCGGCGGCAAACCGTACGTGCTATGTGTGCCGCTGCCGCCGATGGCACGCCACCCGGTAGCACAAATGCCTTAAGCGGCTCCAATTCTTCCGTCATCTTATCGATGGCTTCCTCCAGCATCTTGTTTTCGTCACCGCTCAGCCGCACAATCCAATCCGCTTTTGCGTCCAGCGGGGTTGCGAGGTCTGCACCGATGCGGAACAGTTCGTTCTGGATGTCTTCCAGCCACTTGTCCGCCTGCTCATCAATCTCATAAGCACGGATCATGCCGATAAACGAGTTGAGTTCATCCACCGTGCCGTACGCATCCACGCGCACGTCATACTTTGGTACGCGCCCGCCTGCAAAGAGGCTGGTTTCGCCTTTGTCACCTGTTTTTGTGTAAACCTTCATACTGCTTGCTCCAAATCTGCTATGTTGTCATCGTAGTGTACGTCAAACAGGAACTCATTGATAAATGATTCACACCATTCATTCCCAAACATGTTGCGCAGCATACTCTCTGCCTGCTCATTCTCGATGTGATCGCGGCAGTATGCTGATTGTCGCAGTTGCACGTCTTGCCGCTGCCCGTGCGGTAGCGGTTTCACCTGCGCAATCTGGTCTAGATACGCGTCCCAGTACGCACGATACGCCGCCAGCACCTCTGGCAGGTACGCCAGCGGCGGGCGCGAGTAATGGGTATACATGCTGAAAAACGCTTCCGTCCACGGGGGCAGTGTTTTGTCTTTCGCAGGCAAATGTGCAAATCTACCGTACACATCTGCCAGCGGCTGTACATAACGCGCTACATACTCCGCATCGGACTTATACAGCGGTTGATGGTCAATGACAATGAGGTGTGGCTTACCCCGAAACGCAAGCATATCCGCCCCGAAGATGGGTGCATCGGTGTGGAAGCGCGGAAACGCCATCGTTGTGAGGATTTGCGCCGCGTTCCCGGCGTCCATGTAGGTTAGCCGCACCTTGCGCAGGTGTTCCGTCTGGAAGGCGACGTTGGTCATCACCAGGGGTTTGCCACGCAGCACGCCTATTTTGTAAGCAAACTGCCGTGGCACGCGCAGTTCCACTGCACCCAGGCGTGCTTTAAGCGTTTGTATGGTGTAGTCGTGCAATTGCCAAAACATCATCAACCTCTTCTACATCATATGTACAGATGGCGTGCTAACCCTGCGCCAGCCGTTCCAGCGAGGGCTTCATCAGCGCAATCAGCATGTTGGCGTGGTTTGGCAAATGCTGCTTAATCCCATGCCCCAGCGCAATGAGTGACACACGAATGTGCTCCGCATCATTACCCTGCTGGCGGTTGTACTGCTGCAACCAACCCACATGCGCCGCCAGCAGCTTCGGGTTGTTCAGCGTGACGGTGTCGGTCAGGTACGCCAACCAGTAGTACATGTCGGTGGTCGCGTCGTCCCAGCCACCAGGGTAGTAGCTCACCCAGTTGCCGTGGTTCTGCCGCAAGTAGTCAATCACAAAGTCCACAACGTTGTCCTGCACATCGGCAATCGCCAAACCCACCGGATGTTCGGTTTCTAGCATCGCGTTTGCCGCTTCTAGCAGCACCACTGCCCGCTCCACCGTTTCCGCATCCAGCACATCGTGTGCTACTTCTGTGATGCAATCAAGCATCTGCTGGTAGTACGCCGTACAGATGCCGTGCAGAAGCATATAGCGGCGGTGCAGGTCAACATTGCCCATGAAGTTGGCAGTTGGAATTTCCATCAACTCGTTAGCAAGGAACCCAACAATGACGCGCACGTCATTTTCGATGGCACCCGTGCTGCGGCGGTCAAAGTTCACCTGCCAGTAGGGGCTATACTGCTGCAACGTGTCCAGAACGGGTGCCGTCAGGTTCGGAATACGCACAAGTGCCAGTGCTGCATCCTCTTCCGTGAGCGCCGCCAGCGCGTCGTCCAGCTTGCTCGTCAACACGGTGTGGGCGGCGGGTTGCAAGTGTACCTGCGCCGCAGAACGGAGCGCCCACACAAAATCGAGCAGGTAAGTCCGTGGCAAACCAACGGCTTCGGTTTGTTCCATCCACACACCAAGGCTCTTGTGTAGCGCCGCAGCGTCCGGCGCTTGCAGGCAGTAGATTGTCGCCGTTTCGAGTTGTGTCCGCCAACCTTCCTGCCGAAGGAGAGACGCCCAAATGCTCGTGTTGTTGTGCAGTGCATCCCATATGTCATCCACAATCGCATCTAACTGCGGCTGCGGCAAGCTCGCCTGTGGTGCCACACCCTCTACAGGACGGAGCCACTCGTAGACGTGCTGCGGCGCGTTGGATGGTAGTGCGGCACCAATCGCCGCGAGGGTGCCGTGTAGTTCATCCAGAGTGATGCTCAGGCGCGGCAGTTCGTTGCGTGTCCACTCAATGTGATCCAGGAAGATCGCAGGGTTGTTTTCAGTAACCGCATCCGTGAGGTAGGACACCTTGTGCAGCACATCGCGTGCAAACAACTGTCGCGGCACCCGTGCTTTAAGCCGCTCGTTGCGGTCGTAGTACCCTGTGACCACCTGCCCGACGATCTCGCGCCGTTTGCTGCGTACCGCCTGCTCAAACGGGTGATTGGTCAGCAGGTTACGCTGCACTTCTTCGTGCAGGTCATTCACGCGCTCGTGATGCTCCGCATCAACCACAGAAAGCACCGCATCCTTCAGCAGGCTAAATGCCAGCGAATAGTACTCGCTGCACATCCCACGAGAGATCAAAAAGTCGCGCATCCAGCGTGTGTGGATGAGGATACCCTTGTGATTCTTCGTGCCCAGCGCGTCTACCACGTAGGCAATGTTGTAATACGTGTCGATGGAACAGCTTGTGCGCCCACGCTCACCATAGCGCACCACCCAATACGGTGTGCCATCGTACATTGTGTCCGTCACCAGCTCCACAATCGCATCCTGGTGCCGCACAATCTGCTGGCACAGCGGGTCATCGTAGGCGAGTGACTTTTTTGCGTGGTCAAGGATCTGGTTCAGCGTTTGGGACGCCTGCGGCGACAACACCCCCGCACCGGACTCCTGCATGTTGCTGAACGACTGCGACAGAAACGTGCTGCACATGCCCAGGTTGATGTAGATGTCGCGCAGCCACTGCACATGGGTATCTGCAATCATCGGGGAGTTATTGCGCACTGCCAACGCGAACACATCAATGTTCTTCAGGTTATCGTTAAAGCAAGTCACACGCCCCTGCGCACCATAACGCAGTTCCCAATACGCCGCTTTAAATGTTTTGTCGCTCACATCAGTGGCGATTTCATGGCGTTTTTGCCCGATTTCCGTCGCCAAAGACGCCCGCAAGTCTGGTGAAAGTGCCATCTTTTACGTTCCTCAGCTTTCCATAACATCGTCATCTTGGTCAAAATATTGTTCATCTTCGTCGGTATTTTGTTTCTGTGCCGCGCTGGGTACATTGTCGAGCAGCATCTGCGGTGGCGGCGGCACGAACTCGTCACGGCTGGCGACGGTTTCATCCTCGTCAAACTCATCGTAGCCATAGTCCTCGTCCGCATAACCCGCATCCGCCAGCACTTCGGCGTCCTGCGGAGCCTGTGCTTGCTGCTGCACCTGTGCGCCGGCTGCAAGCAGGCTAATGCGCTGTTCCATCAGCGCCAGCCGCTCGCGCAGTAAATCGTTCTCTGCCCGCAAGCGCTCCACTTCGCCGTCCCCAGCGCCTAACGCCTGCCCAAAGGCGGGGTCGGTACGCCACCAGTTCACACCGATCTGCTCTGCCTTATCCACAGACGCTACCAACAGGCGAATGCGAATTTTCAGCAGTTCAATATCCGCCAGACCAATGGTGATGTCACCCGCAATGACAATACCTTTGTCCAGCACGCGCTCTAGAATGTCTGCAAGGCTACTGCCCTGTGTTGCCGTAGTAATTGGCATAGTACCTAATCCAGTAAATTCCCTAACGGACCCAGGTCAAGATTCAAATCATCCCGCTCCAGCCCAAAGATCTCACACAGTTCGTCCATACGCTCGGCAATCTGCGCAAAGTGCTCGCTCATGCGTGCAATCTCCTCCTCGGTGAGCGCACCACCGTCTAGCCGTCGCACCGCCTGCCGCTCCATCAGCTCGCGCAGCAGTTCCACCAATGTGAGCACAAGCTGCGCTAGCCCTTTTTCGGTGTTTGTGCGTGGTGCCGCTTTCATCTCGTCCAGGCAAGGGGCAAGCTCGTCGTCCTCATCAAATGTTTCAACCGCTGCCAGCTTCAGCGGCGATGCCGGTGGCGGCGGGGCATCATCGCTGCGTGTTTTCACCCGCACAGGTTGCATCGGCGGTTTTGCAGCACTGCCCGCTGCCGTTTTTGCAGCAGCACCCACCGATGGCGTGAGCGACACGCCCGGCGTCGGTGCTTGCTCCATAGGTGGGGCAACGTGACCGGGCTTCAGACGATCTGCCGAGACCAGAACCAACTTCAGCCCCAGGTAAATCAGGTCGACATCCGCGACGGAGAGCGTCGCATCCCCTTGCAGTACCACGCCCTTGTGGATGACGCGATCAAGCACCTCTACCAGAGATGTATCACGGTTCAGGCTGATTTCATCTGCGCTCATTGCTGCCCCCCGACGAAGTGATACGGCGCAAACGGACCGTCCACCTCAACTTCTAACCAGTCGTCATGATCCTCAGTGAACGCCGCCGCCAAGTTCGTAAAATCATCAATGCGGCTTTCTTGCACCAGGTACACTGCCCGCATTTCAAGCTGCCGGGTGGGGTCATTCCCCCGCTCACGGATGGGCTTCAGGCGGATGTCCTCTGCGACAGCCGTGCACGCTTTGTGCAGCCCCGCCAACACCTCAGAGACGTAACGGTCGGCAACGTCTCTAGCGTCCATTTCCTGCTTTTTCCGCAGCAAGTAGGACTTACCATCCCCGTCGTCACCATCGGTAGCGGGTTCACCCTCGCCAAACGCTTCGCGGTCAACGAAAGCCTTCACACCGAGCTCTACGCAGCCTAGCACCGTCTCCAGCTCGGCATTCCAGTCCGCCTGCCGGGCGTCCAGGAGTTCCACAATCGCGGCTTCGTCTACCAGCACGGTCGCAAACGGCGTCGGCAGTATCGTCCCGCTCATCATCAGCCGCCCCACTGTACGCTCATGGGACATCACAAACGGTGCAATCGCTTCCAGGTCAACCTCTGGGTTGTCCGCCGCCTGCCCCCGAGTGAGGAAGTCCTTCTCCACATCGCTGACAACTGCCTGCAATGTGCCGTGCGGAACACCACGCAGTGTGTGCTTGTTGTCCACGCCCACTAGCTGCGGCACCTCCACACTTGCAGACATAATGCCGTACAGATACACACCCATCGCTACAACGTCCCTTCGTAGATCGCATCTAGGCGATCCAGGATGATTTCTTCATAGGTGTCGTACGTATCCTCATCAATCTCACCTGCCTCCAGCAGCCCTTGCAACTGCGAAAGCTGCAACCGCAGGAAGTCTGGGTCAGAATACTGCCCCTCCGCCTCCTCCTGGATTTTGCGCAGCACCGCTAAAAATCCGCTCGTCGGTCCCGTCACGGGCAGCAGCAGCAACTTGAATAGGAAGCCCATGTCGTTATTCCTCCTCCACGGCGATTGCCAGGTCTACAAAGCTGTATGGCGGCATCGGACCCACCAGCTTAAACAGCAGTTCGCCGTTAAACGCCTGGTCACACGCCTCCACCGCTGCCTCAAACTGAGCAAGCTCATCCACGGCGACCAAAAATGAAGCATTGAGCGACATCGTTTCGACCCGCGCTGGCGCATCACGTACTTCATCCGCGTGCGCCGCGAGCATGGTATACACGCGATCTGCCGTTTCCTGGTGCAGCGCGTTCAGTGCCGCCTCCACCTGCTGCCCCACCTGAATGTGCGCGTTGATGTCGTTGCCGACCGCATTCGGGTCAACATCAACCATCTGGCGTGCCTGCGCGAACAACTGCGTTTCGTCCCAGCTTACCGTCACACTCATTTCGCGCTTGTTTTCCAACTGGATGAGCCGCTGACGCAGCGCGTCTGCCTCCGGTTGTAGAATGTCTGCCACGACCGCATCTGCACTGTCGCTCACCGTGCCAAAGCGCAGCGGCAGCAGCGACGGCACCTGCTCCATGATCTGTTCTAGCACGCGCTGGTACCGCAACAGGTTCTTACGGCTGGGGCGCACGCGCTCCCCCTCGTGCTCCTGCACAATTGCCGCCAAATCCTGGTGAACAATCGTCTCTAATCCCTCAGCATCGAATGCGTTCAGCTCAAGTTGACCCGCCATCGTGATGCAATAAATTAGCTTACTCATCGCGCTATCCCTGCTCCTCATCACTTTCAAATGTTGCTGAAAAGTCTGCTTCCACGAACACGAGCGCACTGCCCGTTTCGATTGTGCGTTCCACAGCACGCATCGCTGCCCGCCGTACCCACTCCGCAAGCTCAGCACCAGACCACCCCTCGGTCGCAGTTGCCATCGCGCTCACATCCACATCTGCCACCGGGCGCCCGCGCAGGTGAATATCCAGAATTTCCGCACGGGCGCGTTCATCTGGCAGTTCAATCGTAAAGTGCATGTCAAAGCGCCCAGGGCGGCGCAACGCCGGGTCAATCAGGTCTGGGCGGTTGGTAGATGCCAAAACCGTTACCCCACGCCGATCTTCCATGCCGTCCAACTCCGTAAGCAACTGCGCCACTACCCGTTCCAGTACCGGGTCGCCGCCTGTGCGGGTACGTGCTAGCGCGTCGAACTCATCGAAAAAGAGCACACATGGCGCTGCCAGCCGCGCTACCCGGAACACCTCTCGCACTGCGCTTTCGCTCTCGCCCACCCACTTACTCACAAGTTCAGGACCCTTCACACCAATGAAGTTTACGCCTGCCTCGTTTGCCAGCGCCTTTGCCAGCAGCGTTTTGCCACTGCCGGGCGGTCCTGCAAGCAGAATACCGGCGGGTGGGTTCAGCCGCGCCTCCGCAAACACCTCCGGGTAGCGCAGCGGCCACTGGATTGCCTGTTGCAGTGCCTTCTTAGCGTTGCTCAGCCCGCCGATTTCGTCCCAGGTTACGTCCGGTGTCTCTGCGAACACCTCCCGCGTCACCGTCGGTACCACATCCATCCGTGCCGCCTCCCAATCGGAATTGCACACGGTGATGTTGAACAGGTCATCAAGTGTGAGGCGCTCCTCAGACGACGCCGCCAGAAAACGACGCAGCGCGTTCATTGCCGCCTCGCGGCACAGCGCCTGCAAATCCGCCCCGACGAAACCGTGGGTACCCGCCGCGATGCGCTCCATGTCAACATCCGCCGCCAGCGGCATCCCGCGTGTGTGCACGGCGAGGATCATCTCGCGCCCCTGCTGGTTCGGCATGGGGATGGCAATTTCGCGGTCGAAGCGCCCAGGGCGGCGCAGCGCCGGGTCGATGCGATCTGGCAGGTTGGTTGCAGCGATAACCACAATGTCGCCCCGGTCTTCCAGCCCATCCAGCAGCGTGAGCAACTGTGCTACCACACGCTTTTCGACTTCCCCCTCGACCCGGTCACGCTTGGGCGCAATCGCATCAATCTCGTCAATGAACACAATGCTAGGGGCATGGCGCTGTGCTTCCTCAAAGATACCGCGCAGCGCGGATTCACTCTGCCCGTAGAACTTATCGATGATTTCCGGACCGTTTACTACGATGAAGTGTGTATTTGTCTCGTAGGCAAGCGCCCGCGCAATCAGCGTTTTGCCGCTGCCAGGTGGTCCGTAGAGCAGCACCCCCTTGGGCGGCGTAATTCCCAGGTGCCGGAAGACCTGTGGATAGCGCATCGGCAGTTCAACCATCTCGCGGATGCGCTGTATCTCACGATCTAGCCCGCCAATGTCCTCATAGCTCACGTAGCCGCGTTGAGCGCTCTCCTTTTGCTTGGGAGCTTCATCGCCAGCCACAATGGTGATGTGCGTCTGCGCGTCCAACAGCGCGGCGTCGTCTGGCGCGAGCTTTACCACTTCATAATGTTGCGGCTCTGTACCCAGCCGATTCACCCGCACCCGGTCGCCCACGCAAACCGGGATGCCTTCCAACGCCTGCTGAATCGCGTGGGGGCGCAGCGCCTCACCACCATCTAGCACGCGCAGCGCAACCGTGTTAGCAAACGCCAGTTCGATTCGCCCCACCGTCACCGTGTCGTCCAGGCTCACCTGGGCATTGGCACGGGTGGTGCCGTCCATCTGAATGAGCGACTGCCCGCGCACGTCTTTGGGCAGTGGCAGCGCTTTGGCAACCGTTGTGCGCTTGCCCTCAATGGCGAGCACATCCCCGAACCGTGCTCCCAACTGGGTAAACACGTCCGGGTCTATGCGGACAATGCCGCGCCCGACGTCGATTTTTCGCACTTCGCTCACACGCAGGTTCATCGCAGCCGAACCTCCAGGATGCCGTTATTCATGCTCTGTGCGGCTATCGTCTGTGCGGCACGGGGCAGTTCAACATCCACTGCATACTGCCGCTGCCCGGTGGTGCGCAATACCAGGGTTTCGCCCTGCAAATCGAGGTCAATTTCGTCCGTACCCACACCCGGCAGCTCAACGATCACCAGCAGCACATCGTTCTCGTCATACACTTCTGCAATCGGCTCACGCGGCGCAGGTTGAGGGGGCTTCTCTCGCGGGGGCTGCGGGCGGCGTGGCGCAGATGAGCGCGACGGCGGGCGAGCAGCAGATGGGGGCGTGTCCCCCAGTGTACGAACCGTCCAGCCCATACGCCCGCGAACCTTGTTGTCCTTGTCACGGATGTCACGTTCGCCGCTGAACTCGTCATCGACAGCTTCCAACAGGTCATTCAGGCGCGAGATCATCGTGCCAATGGCACCCAAGCCCGTCACTTCAAACCCGATGTCTGCCTGTGGCGTCTCGTCCCGCTCAGATTTGCGTGGGTTTTCTGTGTTTTTCTCGTCGTCCTGGCGCTTGCTGTCGTCGGAACTCATCGGCTAGTACTCCAAGCTGAAGGTATCGATCTGCGTGTCGTCATCATCCTGCGGGCGTTCCACGCGCTGTGGCACACCGCCGTCATACTGATCCAGCGCGGCGAGTTGGCGCTCAATCTCCGCCATAGACGCCTCTACCGTTGCCAGCTTGCGCTGCAACACCTGCTGCTTGATCTCCAGATTGCGCCGGGCGTTTTCCAGCACAAAGCGCATCTTGGCAAGCTGCACACGGCTGGGCGGCTGCTTCGGCATACTGGAACGTGCGGTGTGCTTGCGTTTCATCACAGCACCTCGCGAATGCGCTTGTTGAACGCTGCTTGTTGTTCCGGCGTGTGCAGGTTCAGCACGTCAATGCACGTTTGCACAAACACAGGATCGTCCGGGTGTGTCTCGCTGCTAAGCTGCGCTGTAATCCGGCAGATCATCACGGCAGCACGCACGCTGGGCGGGTTATTGGCAATGCCCTCCTCGCGCACCAGCCGCGTGACCGCGACCACCCGTGCGGCATCTTCCATAGGTAGCCCACTGCGGGCAGCGGCGACCGCTGTTTCGGTCTCTACGTCCATCCCCGGCACATGGATTGTAATCATGCGATCGAGCAGCGCGTTTTGGGTGCGGTGCGTGCCCACATATTCTTCCGGGTTGCTGGTGAATATCGCCCGGAACTCCGGGTGTACCTTCACATAGCCGCGCCGCCCATGCGATGCAGGCAGCACAAGCACGCGCTCCGCCAATACCGATAGCAGTGCGTTGTTCGCCTCCGGGCGGGAACGTGTGAATTCGTCGTACACCAGCGTGTAGCCTTCTGTGCAGGCAACAGTGAGGCGGTTATCTACCCAGTTGTAATCCACAGATTCTTCCACTTTGAGCACGGTGTGAATAAAGTTATCCACCGTTTTGCGGCGGGAGTAGCCTGTATCCCCACCGACGAGGTCTGACGTGCCAAACTCGTCATCGCCGTACATCAGCATGGTTGGGCGTCCGACCAAGCCGCTAATGTGCAGTGCCAGCGTCGTCTTGCCGCAGCCCGTCGGTCCTAGCAGGTGAACCGGGAACCCTGCCGCCAGGTACGCCGTCACACGGTCAATGAGGTTGGTTACATAGGGCGTCTCGACAAAGCTATCGCCCGGCGTTACGCGGATGGGTGTGGGTGCTGCGACCATATGCTTCCCTACTTTCCTGTTCTACACACTTCGCGCCATGTGCGCTCATATAATGGGTGTTGGGCAGGCGATTTTCTCCCTGCCCAAAAACGGGTACGCGCCTAAGCGTCGTCTTCCTCGGTTTCCGTTTCGGCAGCGTTGTCTTCATCCGCCTTTGCTTTGGGCGCTTTCGCCGTGCGCGAAGGCGAACTGCTGCGCTTGGACTTCGTCATGCTGCTTTTGGAACTGGACTTACTGCTGCTCGGCATCTTTGCCGGGGGCGGTGCAATGTCACCCCACAGTTCCACCTCTGCAATACCCAGGAACGTCAGCCGCTCCTCGCGGGCGTCGTCAAACTGGCGGCGCAACATTTCCATGTCCAGGTCTAGCTGGGCGCGTAGTTCGTCGCGCATCGCCTGTACCTGTGCCTGGCGCTGGCTGCCCGCCTGCTGCGCCTCGATGCGCCGGGCACGTTCCTGCTCTGCCCGCTGCTTGTTTGCGTCTTGCAGCGTTTGCCGCAGTGCATCTGCTTTATGCTGCAAATCAGCAACCGTTTGTTCGCGCCGCGCCATTTCGCCGTCAGCAAGTTCACTGCGGAACATCATCAAAGACTCGCGCAGTTCTTCTGCCACTTCTTGGTTTTCTGCGTGGACTTCCGCCAGGAACTCGCGGATTTCGGCACGCATCGCGGCGACTTCTTGTCGTAAACCGGTCATAGTGAGTGAACTCCTTCCTCCGGTGATTCACCGGAGGAAACGAAAGGAACCTAAGCCGGCGGTGCGGCGACGGTAGAGGTCAGACCGATAGCCTCGGCGTAGCGCAGGTAGGTGTCTACAGAAGCGACAACCACACGAGCCTCTACGGAAATCAGTTCGATGCCAACCAGGGAAACACGTGCCCATGCGTCAATCACGATACCCTTGTCCAGTACGCGATCTACAACTTCTGCTAGGCTGCTGGAACCCATTGTCTTTTCTACTGCCATGATTTGTTTGTACTCCTTTAATGTTGGTTGATGTGACCTACAGGTTATAATGCGTTGAGTTTGATGCGTTTTCTCACACTTGCTGGCTGCACAACCTCCAAAACTACAGTCGGTAAGGGTCGCTTAACTGGGTGCCACGGTGCAGGTGGCACTCAGGGATGCGCTTCTTTAAACGCGGACATGGCATTGTCTACCACATGGTCTACCACCCACCGTAAGGTTTCAAAAACACCTTCGCTGTTGTGTGCAACAGCCTCAAAGTGAGGGTAATTCTCCGCTTTTATCGTCCGCAGCAACTGGTCTACTGGTGCCACGAACGGCATATCACGCTTGTTCAGTTGAATCACGATGGGCAGCTTGTGTTTGCTCATCTGCCATTCCAGCAGTTGGCGTTCCATCGTGTACCATGCCTGCACGTTGTCGCGCAGGCGGCTTTGCTGGCTGTCCATCACGAACACCACCGCGTCGGCACGGTTAAGCACCGTGCGCCGCAAAGACACGTACACGTTTTGCCCCGGCGTGGTGTAGATGTTGAAGTACGTGTCGTAGTCACCAATCTTGCCGAACCGCAGCGTCACCAGGTCGAAAAAGATCGTCCGCGAGCCGCGTGTGTCCAGGAAAAGGGAATCACCGGCAATCACGTTCGCCTTCTCAGCGATCTTGCGCACATTGGTCGTCTTGCCACTAAACGCGGCGCCGTAGTACACAATCTTGAACCCGATGGTCTTGTTATATGCGTTCACGATCATGATGACATCTCCTGCTCGTGCTCGGTGCGTCCTGGCAGCACAGCAGGCAGCCGCACGATGAGTTCCGTCAGGTTATCTTCATCCAGCACACGCCCCAACATGGTGCCCTGGTGCTGCTGGATGATGGTACGTGCCAGCGCCATACCACTGCGCTGCGGTACCCCACGGTTGAAGTGCTGCATGAAGCCGTTTAGCTTCTCCTCCAAACCTGCCCGTGCGTAAAAGGTCACAGACAGTTGCAGGTCGTCGTCTTTGTGACCCAACACCAACTGCACGTCACTTTCCGGCACGGCAAGCTGCATAGAGCTAAACACGAGGTTGTACAGCGCCTGCAACAGCATCGTGCGCTCGCCCAGTGTTGCTTTGGGTTCACCGTCGTCCTGCACATCCACACGCAGTGCGACTTTGCCAGGGACTTCACGCTGCCCAACAACCACTGCCACATCTTCGATCACCTCTGTTAGGTCAACGTCGCCGAACTTGTTCACATCAAGCTGGGCGACGCTGGCAACATCGCTCAGCAGTTCCACGGCGGTGTTTGCCTCACTGATGATCTGCTCAAGCAGGTGCGCGTCACTACCGGAACGGCTCACCTGACGAAGGCGGGCAATTCGCTCCCGCAGGCGGATCACAAACAGGCGCATATCGCTAAGCACAGACGACGGTGGCAGCGGCACAAGCGCATCTGCCTCCATCTGGCGTTGCTGGCGTGCCTCCTGCACCTGCACCTGCAATTGCAAGTTATGCCGTTCGACCCGTTCAAGCTGGTTTTGCAGCGTTTGGCGCTCGTCTTTCACCTGCTTTAGCTCTTCTGCAAGCTCAGCGTGGCGCTCCCGTAGCGACTGCTGCTCCTGCAACGCCGTGCTCAGGTCTTGCTCCAACCGCTGTAGCGACTCGTTAAGGGCGATAACCTGCGTCGCCTGGTCTTCCAGCGACCGCTGCATGGCGTATGCCTCTTCGAGTTCCGCCTCTTGCTGACGCAGCTTTACCGTTAGGGCAGCAATCTCGATCTGCTGCTGCTCCATGGACTGCTGCGTTTCGTATGCCTCTTCGAGTTCGCCTTGCAGCGCTTGCAGTTCGAGCGATAGATCGTCAATCCGCGCCTCGCGCACGACAATCTTCTGCTGTAGCTCCTCGTATTGGTCGTACAGCGTTTCGTAACGCGCCTCCAGGTCAGCAGATGCCTCCTGGAAGAGATTCGCTGGCGCACTTTCTTCTACGTCGCCGTCCACCTGCGAGAACACGCCTAGCGGTTGCCAGCTGTCCGCTAACGAGGCTTGCTCGACATCGTCCAGCGAGATTCCCGTGTCGCGTGCATCAATCAGCATCTGCTCGTCAAGTTCCAGCATCTCATCTGGAAGTTGGGAAACAGGCTGTATGTCGTAGCTCTCGATAACGTCCGCTACATCAACGATGTAATCACCGTCCTCAGCAAAAACGTTATTGAAAACATCCAACGAGGGATCATCAACCACGGGTGCCAGCGCATCCGCCTCGGAAACGTCAACGTTCACATCATCCACAACGGGACTGTCCGTTTCCGCCTCTGCCACCTCTGTGTCTTCGGGTAATGGCAGTGGCTTCACCAGCCGGAACATATCGTTGGCGTCTAGCTCCGGTGCGGCGGGCACAGGCTCGTCAGCGGCAGCAAATGCCGCCATCAGGTCGCGCTCAACATCCGGCAAAATACCGTTGAACATGTTGTTCGCATCAAGATTGAGAGTGGGCAGCACATCTACGCTGGGGTCTTCGTCAGCGGGCGCGGAGTCTTCGGTCGCATCATCGGTGAATGCAGATACGTCTATGTCCTCTGCAAAGCCATCCACACTGTCCATCATCGGCAGGGACGCCCATGCCGTCTCCACCTCCGCTTCCTGCTCGGCATCGCCATCAAGCCCAGGCAAGTTTAACGCATCCAACGGCGGCAGTTCATCCAGGTTAATCACATCGCTGATGTCGATTTGCTCTGCGGAAGTTTCAACTGCTGGCTGGAGGAATTCTGCGGTTGCTTTCGGGTCTGCCCCCAGCACATCCAGGCTTGGCTGCGCGTCCGCTTCCGCCTGCTCAAACTGATCCCAGAAATCGTTGCTGATGGCAAAATACTGTCTATCATCATCGCCACCATCACCCACTTCATCATCGGCTGGGGTTAGGGCAGCGTCATCGACCGCGGCATCAATCCCGCGCAGTTGCTCAACAGGTAAAGACACCTGCAACAGGTCATCAATTTGTGCACTGCCGCCAAACTGCAATGAGTCCAGCGAGTCGCTTTCCGTCTGCGGATAGACTTCGTAGTTCAGGATGTCATCTTCGTCCAGCCCCGCGAACACACCCTGCTCTGCGCTTGCTTCGTATGTCGGTTCGGCGGCACGTTGCTCAGGCTCCGAGTCCAGGGTCTCCATCGCACGTTCGAAGTCACTCAGGTCTGGCCAAAAGTCCGTCTCATCGTCTGCTGGCACAATCGTGTCAAAGTTCAGCAGCGACTGCGGCAGGTCAAAGTCGAACAGCAGCTCATCCTGGTCGTCAGGTTGCTCGTCGTTTGCCTGCTTACGCGGTGCAGGTGTGTCTATGTGTAGCGATGGCGGCTCCCAAGCCTGGTTTTCCAGGTCAATTGGCTCTGTGGGCAGCGCACGCGGTGGGGCGGTGTTTCGGTCTGCCAGCAGCGGCACATCAAATTCCACCAGTGCCAAGCGAATCAACTCGCACAGTAGGCTAACCTGCTCCAGTTCAGATTGTTGTAGCGGGCTACCCCGGCGGATTTCGATAACACCCCACACCTGCTCGTACTGCACCAGCGGCACAACCGTCACGTAATCCCTGCCCTCACGCCCACTGAGGATGTCATTAGCGAAGACTGCCCGCGTCAGAATGCGATCTTGGTGCAGGGGTATTGCATCGGCATCACCACCAACGTCAAACGGTGCGAGGGACTGGCTCACCACATCCAGGCGGAAGATGTCAATCGCGTACACGTCGAAGAAGTTCTGTATCGCCCGGCGTGCCAGCGTCCAGCGGTCGTCCTGGCGCTTGTGCAGCAGCCAGGCAAAGCCCAGCGGCATCTTCAGGTCGTCCATACCCTTTGCCAGCGGCGTGATGTCATCGAACAGCGACGCAATCTGCCAAAGCAGTTGGGCAGTAAGCTCGTGCTGCTGGCTGAAGATAAACGGCTCTTCTGGCAGTGTGATGCCTAGCGTTTGGATCACCTCGTCGATGATGGCGCGGTCTTGGGTGATAAAGCTGGCAATGCGGTTGTCTACCCCCTCACCAAAAAGCATGATTTGCCAGTTCGCATCACCCACAACAGCAAATCGTTGGTTCTCGCTGCCCTCTGGCAATGCGTGGATTTCCACATTGCGATGGGCAGGCAGCACGATATCCTGCACGCCGTACAGATGAACGCGCCCTGAATAGCGTGCCAACCGCGACAGGATAAATGTCGCCTTGCTGTGGTACCCGCTGCCAACGTAGATGGACGCTGGCGGCACAACTCGCTCCGCCACATCAATGATGGTTTGCGCCAACGAGACAAATCGCGCCTCCGAGATGACGAACCGCTCCTTCGGGAATACAGTCGGGAACAGATTTTGTTTGAACATGGCTATCCCTTCCTAGCTAGTTGGCACGCCCAGCAGCGACTTGACGTTTTTCAAGATCGTGTCCGGGTCATCCCCCAGGTAATGTCCCTGTACTTGTGTGCGTAGCTCTGGGTAGAACATGAAGGCGAACCCACCAAAGCCTAAAATGGGGCGGGGAGCCGCCATTTGCGCCAGGATGTGACCGACCTCTGTCAGCGCGTGCGCGTTCTCCTTCATGGTTGCGCTCAGCAAGACCATATTGGGCTTCACTTCCTTCACCGCGTCAGAGATCGTGCTGTTGGGCACGTTTTGCCCCAGGTAAATCACCTTGTGTCCGTCCCACCGCAGGAACAGGCTCAGCATCATAATGCCCGTCTGGTGGGTTTCTCCCTGTGCACAGCCCGTCATGATGGTCGCGCCTGTGGGGTTATCCGGGTAACTGCTCAAAAAGCCCGCGATCTTGCCCTCAACGTAGTTCGTGGTGAAGTGCTCTGCCGCAACCGAAACCTGCCCACGATGCCAGCCCTCACCGACAGCCACCAGCACCGGTTGCAAGAGGTTGATGCACAGGTCTTTCGCCGGGAACGTAGCATATGCCTCTCGCCAAACCCGGTCGGCACTGTCCCGGTCAAAGCGCACCAGATGACCAATCATCTTGCGCTGGAACTCCGAGAAGGGGTCGTCTGCGTCTGCTTGAGGGGCAAGCTCCGGCAGACGGACGCTTTCCAGGTTGCCCTGCGCTGCGTCACCGTTGTTTGCAGCGTCCGCGTCGGCACGGCGGCGCGGTCCCAAGCGGATTCTGCCGCGTGCTGCGCCATTTTGTTGTGCGGTGTCCGGGTCTACGAGCTTGCCAGTTGCGGGTGGCAGCGGCATGTCGTTTGTCGCGGAGTCCGTCTTGTCGCTGCCCGCCATCGTGATGCCCCGGATCAACCCCGTGATCGTCGCCAGCGGCAACACATTGGTGCGGCTGCCAAAGCGCCCAACGCTACCCGAGCCGAATGCTACGACTCCCCACAGATCGTCAGAGTCGTGAGCGTAAATCGGCATGGCATAAACACTGCTCAGGTTAGACGCCAACTTCGCCGCCTCGGTTGCATCGGCAGCGGCGTGCCTGCGGGTTTGCGCAACCTGCCCAACCAGACCTTGCCCCATCACCACACCCTTAACCTGATCCAGCATGGCGGTGCTTGCAACCGGGCGCAGTGCGTTTTCCTCGCTGCGGTACACCGTCACCCAATCCAACTTCACCAGGCTCTGCGACCGCTCCACCAGCCACTGTAACCGCTCGGACAGTCCATCTAGCTCATGTGCTTTCTTGGCGATATCCAGCAGGGAAGGTACCTCCACCAGAATGGGAGACAGGTCGCCCAGTTCCGGGGTAGAGACAAGCTGCATCACAAGTTGGGCGATGTGCTGCTGCTGAGACAACGCATCCACCTGCCCGATCGGTGTTGCTGGCTTGCCCGCCAACATTGTGGCAAGCAGGTAGCACCGCTCGATGTGCTGACCGGCAAACGTCAGCGCACACTCGTAACGCCACTGGCGTTCCATGCGGCGGTCAGTCTCCGGCAGGCGACGGGCAACCAACATCACCTGCCATTCCATCGTGTTCACAATGATGAACCGCTCGTTTGCCAGGGACATACCAGGGTTCAGTACAATGAACTCTGTATTCGCAATCGCGGGTGGCTGCGCGTCAGACTCGCCAAAGATCACAATGCTTTCGCACTGCTTGGCAAGCTCGCTGTACTGGTACTGGTACCACTGCACGGCAGAGAACTTGTGCACGCCTATCAGCAATTTCGGGCGTGCCATCCCGCTGAGAATACTTTTCTCGATTTGCGCGTTTAAGAAGTTCAGCGCATCGATATTTTGCTCAGATACGTGGCTGGAACCAGCGATAAGATTAAAGAGAGAAGGATCTGGTGACATGATTTACGCTTTAGGCTGCTTAGCTCGGCAGATAATTTTTCCTCAATGCTTACGAACAACTATAAAGCATAATTGCCACAGAATAAAGAACCACCAGGGTAAATTTACGCTCTCGGTGGTTAAAGTTTGTTATTCAGTTGGGTAGCTAAAGTTTGAATTTAGTTTATCTCAATCAATCGCTCTTGGATTGCGATTGTCGCAGCTTCCAGGCGTGTGCCAACGTTCAGCTTATTGAACAGGCTGCGAAGATAGTACTTCACTGTGGAGCGGCTCACGGACATGGCATCGGCAATTTGGGCATTGTTGCAGCCGTCTACCAGGTAAGCGAGCAACTGTTTATCACGATCAGACAGGTCGTAGCGCACCTGCCCCTTTTCCACCTCACGCGGTGTTTTGAACAGAGTTTCTGTTACCTCGCTGCAAAAGGTCGTCCGCCCTTCCCGCACACCGCGAATAATGTGCGCCAGGTCGTCAATGGGCGTGTCCTTCAGCAAATAACCCGAAGCACCCGCTTCTACCATCCCATGCACATTTTCTCGGTCTTTGTAACTGGTCAGGGCAATCACCCGAACATCACGGTGCTTACCCAAAATGGTGCGCGTTGCTTCAATGCCGTTCATCTGCGGCATCCGGATGTCCATCAGGATGACATCGGGGTGGGCATCGGTGCAAATATCCACCGCCTGGGCACCGTCTGTCGCCTGTGCCACCAGTTGGATGTCATCAAATGTCTCCAAACATGCCTCTAGCCCGCGCCGGACAACTTGGTGATCGTCAACAATCATGACCCGGATGGTTCCGTGTGCCATCGCACCTGCGGTTGTGTTTGCTTCGGTGTGAACCATTTATTGCCCCCATCATCACTTCAATACTTATATCACGTTTATAACAATTTAACCTTAACACGGCTCCACGTAACGCTGTGCGTTACTAACGCTTATCTCATGTGTGCTCGCGGCTATCCGTACCACGTCAACACCACTTCCGTACCCACCCCTACTTTGGATTGAATGTCCAGCATCGCACCAATCTGCCGGGCACGCTCCTGCATAATCTTGAGTCCGAAGTGGTCATATTTTTTGCCGGGCGCAAAACCTCTCCCATAGTCCTTCACCACCAATTGCAAGCTGCCAGGGCGGCACTCCAAGCGCACATCTACCTGATCCGCATTGGCATGTTTTGCAATGTTGTTTAGCGACTCTTGTGCAATACGGTAGAACGCCACCTGCACATCCTGGCTAAGCTCTGGTGCTTCACCTTCTACATCAAAATCCACTTGTATCTGCGTGCGTTGCATAAACGCATCACAAAGCTGGTCTAGCAAATCGCCTAGTTCATCCTGCATCAGCATTTCCGGGCGCAGTTCCACCAGCAACGAACGCATATCCGCCAGCGCGGTGCGCGTCAGCCGGCGCACTTCCAGGATGTGCTTGACCGCCTTTTCCGGGTTGCGCTGCCACAGCTTTGGGATGGACTCTGCGATCATGTTGACGGAGAACAACGTCTGGCTCACCACATCGTGCAGCTCCCGCCCAATGCGCTGCCGCTCCCGGATAGCAGCGAGTTCTTGCGCCTGCTCAAACGACCGTGCGTTCTGGATTGCGCTCGCTGCCTGCGCACAAAACGCCTGCAGCAGCCACACATCATCGTTATTGAAGTAACTTTCTCGGCTGCCTAGCAACGTGAGGAAGCCCAACACCCGCCCAGAAAGGCTTATGGGCGCACAAATACAAGAGCGAAAATCTGCCTGTGTCGTCGACCGCACACCCAGTTCAAGCACTTGCTCGCCAGACAACGGGCTAACTACAATCGCCCGCTGTGCCTCCAACGCGGCGCGGTAGATTGTGGCGCTTTTCAGGTCAATCTCGACCTCATCCACACCCTCGTCTTGTATGCCACGGCGCTCCACAACCTGCCCGGTGTCCTTCACCACCAGTACAATCAACGCAGCATCAAACGGGACGACCAGACGCACGTTATCCAAAATCTTTTCCAGCACAGCATCCAGGTCTAGCACGGCACTGAGCGACCCGAACGTGTCCACCAGCGCCTCCAGCATAATGCGATGTTTCTGCTCTTGCTGGTGCAGGCGCTTGTACTCAGATATATCGCTGTGGATACCGACAAGGCGTGTGGCATTGCCATTAGCATCACGCAGGATGACCACACGGGTTTGCATCCAGCGATAATGACCATTTTTGTGCAGAAAGCGTGCTTCCATCTGGTAGCGCATGACGTTTGACATTACGTACTTCGTCGCTAAAGACATTACTTCGTCACGGTCATCCGGGTGCACCAGCGCCAGTACACTCCCCATGCTGTTGGGCAGTTCATTGTCATCGTAACCAAGAATCGCCTTCCAACGGCGGGAAAGCGTCAACTGTTGGGTGCTTATATCAAAGTCCCAGATGCCATCGTTCATCTGCTCAATGGCGAATTGAATATCGCGGTTGCTGCTATCGAGATGAGAGGAAAATTGAGTTGCCATGGGTAACATACGTTGCGCACACTGCACTTCAGCACGATTATAGTTGCCAACAA